>NZ_JBLODY010000019.1:0-59448 GCF_047785625.1 Solidesulfovibrio sp. C21 | reverse complement strand
ATTTTTCCTGACGCGCCTGCCGCGCAGCGGCGGCATCGTCAGGTAAAATTCCGCCACCATCTTCGGTCAGCCAGCCAAGCCTCCCGCCCGATCAGAGCCGGAAGGGGGGACCGGGGGGCCCGTGGCCTCCCGGCGGGTCCAGGGCAGCGCCCTGGCCGGGGTCTGGGGCGGAGCCCCAGCCTCTCGGCCGCTACGGCCGTACCGTGCGCCACTTCTCCCAGAACGCCGGGAACGACTTGGCCACGCAGGCGGGGTTGTCCAGGGCCACCTCGATGCCGGCCATTTCGAAGATGGCGGCGGACATGGCCAGCCTGTGGTCGCCGAAGGCGGAAAATTCGACGCGTTCCCCGGTGGGCAGCGGCCGGGGCTTGATGCGCATGCCGTCGGGGGTGGTGGTGACGACTGCGCCGGCCTGGGTGCAGTTTTCGGCCACGGCCTCGATGCGGTCGGACTCCTTGAGGCGCAGGTGGGCGACGTTCCGGATGGTCGTCTCCCCTTGGGCGAAGCAGGCGGCCGAGGCCACGGTCGGCACGAGGTCCGGGCAGCGGCCCATGTCCAGGTCCTGGCCGGTGAGGCTGCTCGGCAGCACGGTGATGCCGCCTGGGCCCTGGTCAATGCGCGCGCCCATGCGGGCGAGGATGTCGCAGATGGCGCGGTCGCCCTGGAGCGAGTCCGGGCGCAGGCCGGTGACGGTGACCGGGGCCTTGCCCACGGCGCCGGCGGCCAGGAAGTAGGACGCGCTCGACCAGTCGCCTTCCACGACATAGTCGCGGGGCTGGTAGAGGGCGGGGCGCATGGCGAAGCGCACCTGTCCGGGGATGACGTCGGCAAGCGTGCGCCAGTCGGTTTCGGCCCAGGCGTCGCCGTGGCGGACTTCCACGGCAAAGGGGACGCCGAAGTCGGCCAGGGTGGACAGGGTGATGGCGACGTAGGGCCAGGACACGGTTTTTTTGCCGGTGATTTCGATGGTGAGCGGCGCGGCGGCCAGGGGCGCGGCCAGAAGCAGGCCGGAAAGGTATTGGGAGCTGTCCTCCAGGCTGATGGAGGCGACGCCGCCGGAGAGGCCCTTGGTGGCCATGTGCAGGGGCGGGCAGCCGGACTTTTCGAGGTAGAGGATTTCGACGCCAAGCGGCAGCAGGGCGTATACCAGCTCACCGATGGGGCGGTCGTGCATGCGGCCCTCGCCGCGGATCTCGAAGACGCCCTGACCGGCGGCGGCCACGGCGGTGAGCAGGCGGCAGGTGGTGCCGGATTCGCCCACGTCGAGGATCTGCGGCTCGTCGTGTTCGACGTCGCCGCCCTGGGGGTGGCCGGCGGTGCCGGAGACGATGACCGAGCCGTCGGATTGGGGATGGAAGGCCGCGCCCATGGCGGCCATGCAGTCCCGGGTGCGGGTGATGTCCTGGCTGTCGAGCAGGCCGGCGACGCGGCTTGTGCCGGCGGCGAGGCTGGCGGCGATGACGGCCCGGTGCGAGACGGACTTGGAGGGCGGGGCGGCGACGGTTGGCATGTCGTATCCTTGTTCTTGGGGTTAAAGTGCGGGGGCGGGACGGCGGTTCCCACCCCCGTATACCTTAATCTCCGGTCGGTTCCAGATCGCCGTCGGCAAGATCCACCTGTCTGCCGACCGGGTAACAGCCGAGGATACGCAGGCTGAGCGTCTGTTCCATGAGTGTGGTCAGGAGTTTCCTGTATTCCTCCCGGGTGAGGTCGCACTGGAGATCGGCGAAAAAGACGTACTGCCATTTTTCGCCGCGAATGGGCCGTGATTCGAGCTTGGTCAGGTTGATGCCCTCGCCGGCCAGATGCGAGAGCACTTGGTAGAGCGATCCGGGCTTGTTGGGCACGGTGAAAAGGACCGAGGTCTTGTCGCGCGTCTGCTGTTTGGTGTCCTCGGGGCCGATGATGAAAAACCGCGTCCAGTTGTCCGGCAAGTCCTCGATAGGGCTGGCCAGGATGTGGAGTCCGTGCATGGCGGCGAGCCTGACGTGCCCGATGGAGGCGGCTGTCGGTTCGCCGGCCAGGCGCAGGGCGGCGGCCGCCGTGGAGTCGGTGGGGATGATCCGCGCCTTGGGCAGATGGGTCTTGAGCCAGGTGGCGCACTGGGCCAGGGGCTGGGGATGGGAATAGACGGTTTCGATCGCGCCGAGGTCGGTGGCCGTGGAGAGCAGGGCGTGGCTTATGCGGCAGGAGATTTCCGCCTGGATGAAGACCTCGTGGCGCTGGAAGTGGTCGAGGCTTTGGCCGACCGTGCCTTGCAGCGAGTTTTCCAGCGGCACGATGCCGAGGTCCGCCAGCCGGCTGGCGACCGCCGCGAACACGTCGCCGATGGTGGTCTGGGGCAGGAAGTCCGGGGAATGGCCCAGGGCGGCCATGGCCGCAAAGTGGGAGAAGGTGCCCTCGGGGCCGAGGTAGGCCACGCGCTCGGGGCGCTGGAGCCGGCGCGAGGAGGACAGTATTTCCCGGTAGATGGCGAGCAAATGGGGGACGGGCAGGGGACCGGGGTTTTTCGCGGCCAGCCGTTCCAGCACCTCCTGCTCGCGGAAGGGCTTGAACACGGCGCTTTGGCGGCCGGCCTTCCGGCGGCCGACCTCGAGGCTCAGGCCCGCGCGCTTGTTGAGCAGGGTGAGTATCTGCCCGTCCACGGCGTCGATGCCGTTTCGCAGTTCGAGCAGCGCCTCTTCCAGGGTCCCCGGGGCGTTTTGAGCGGCGTTTTTTGTCGTCTCCGGGGCCATCCTAACCTTCCTTGATGTCTTCGGCGATGCGCATGCCGAAATGGCGGCCGGCCACGTCGGTGCGCACGAGCACGGCGTCGCCTTCCTTTATGGTCACGACGCTGACGGGTTTGCCCTCGGGCGTCACCAGCCGGATGGTCTCGGCGTTTTGCAAAAACACCTTGCCTTCCCTGCCGTCCACTTCCGCCGTGATGAGCAGCATGGGCCGGATTTCGGTCTTGACCCGGCCGACCACCGCCGTCTTGGTGGCCCCGGTGTGGGAGACGACCAGCACTTCCGAGCCGGCGGCCAGCTCCTCCAGGTAGCGGGTCTTGTCCCCGGGCATCTGGCAGTAGGCGTGGACCGCGCCGGCATTGATGCGGAAAGGCCGCGCCGCCACGTAGGGGTTGGACTCGGTCTCGGCGTTGACCAGGAAGGTGAAGGCCGAGGAATTGCCGACGAGCATGCCTTCGCCTGTCTTAAGGATGCTGGTCGTGTCCACGCAGACCCGGTGTCCGAGGCCGGCGTGTTCGATCCTGGTGATGGTTGCCGGCGCGAGTTCCATGGTTCCCTGGGAAAGTTTCAGTTCGTTGACGATGGTCTTGAGATCGCACACGGCCTCGGGGGCGATGAGCAGCTTGTCCGCGCCGCGCTCCAGCACCCCGGCGGCGAGCCTGGCCCGGTCCAGGCTCTCGCACTCGAGCCCGAGCCCTTCGGTGCAGGCCAGGATGTTCTCCACCGGGATGATCTCCCAGCCTTTGGCCAGAAAGACCGGCCGGCAGGCTTTGAGCGCCTCGACGGCCGTGCCTTCGTCGTCCTTGCAGCCGATGGGGATCAGGTCCATCTCCTCGGGCGTCATGACCCTGGTGCGCCCGAGCGCCAGGATCTTTTCGGCGTCCGCCGCCTCGGCCACGAACCCGTCCACGCCGGATTCGAGGCCGAGGGTGACGAGCGTTTTGTCGAACGGAATGGCTTTGAGCCAGATTTCCTTGGTCATGACTAGTCCTTGAGCAGTTCGAGGGCCTGATCGACTTCCCAGTCGAGGTGCACGATGCCGTGCAGCGCCTGGACGATGCGGGCCGGCTGCTTGTGCTGGAAGATGTTGCGGCCGATGGAGAGCCCGGAGCCCCCGGCCTGGATGGAGTCGTGGGCCATCTGGAGCAGGTCGCGGTCGTTGTCCATCTTGGGGCCGCCGGCGATGACCACCGGGATGCAGCAGGCGTCGGTGACGCGGGAGAAGGTCTTGATGTCGCCGGTGTAGGGGACCTTGACCACGTCGGCGCCGAGCTCGGTGCCGACACGGGCGCAGTGGGCCACCACATCGGGGTCGTACTCGTTTGTCACCTTGGGGCCGCGGGCGTAGACCATGGCCAAAACCGGCATGCCCCATTCGGCGGCGCGGGAAGTGGCTTCGCCGAGGTGGCCGAGCATGTCGCGTTCGGTTTCGTCGCCGAGGTTGATGTGCAGCGACACGCCGTCGGCGCCGAGCTTGATGGCGTCCTCGACCGTGGCCACCAGGGCCTTGGCGTTGGGGAAGGGGGACAGCGAGGTGGAGGCGGACAGATGGATGATGAGCCCCACGTCGCGACCCCGGCCGCGATGGGAGCAGCGGGGCAGGCCCTTGTGCATGAGCACGGCGTTGGCCCCGCCCTCGGCCACCTGGTTGACGGCGTCGCGCATGTCGATGAGACCGGCGATGGGGCCGACGGTGACGCCGTGGTCCATGGGGACGATGATGGCGCGGTGCGTGTTGCGATTGAAGATGCGTTCGAGGCGGACGGCTTTACCCAACAGCATGATGGTCTCCTTGCGGTTTGGCCTTCCCGGGGAGGGGCAACGCCGGCGTCAGGAAACAAAAAGGGCCGCCGGCGTGATGCCCGCGGCCCTGGAGTGGCTCGTTGCGGTTTCGTTAGTTCGACCGCACCCCTCCCTGACCACAGGCGTGGCTAAACCAGAACCAAAAATAAAAACCGGTGGTGAAGTTGGTGAGGGATTGCATGGGCTAGAGAGCTACGCGGGGCCGCTTAAAGTTGTCAAGTATTTTTTAAGAAGGGATCGAGGGTCGGAAGCGGGCAACGTATTCTCTTTCGGGGGGAAAACGGAATCGTGTCTGAAAAGTAACAAGCGGCAAGGGGTTGGGCGGGTAGCCGGTGGAAACGGGGAAAAGGGCTTGCGAGGGGGCAGGCGTACTGATAGAAGGTGGGGAGCCTCCAGTCTTGGCGTTGCCGCATGTTTTCTTCCGGCTTACAGCCGCGAGGGCCTGTGTGTGCGGCGTCTGGAAGGTGGACGTGAAAAAAAGAACTTTCCTCTTGACGTGCCTTGCGGCGCTTGTTAAATCGTGCACAAGCTATCCGCTGGCAGGTCTAAAACGGTAGCGGTACCGGGGAATTGCCTACCTCGATAAGGTGGGCGGGGCATTTTTCGCCCCAAGGCCCCTGGCGACTTGTTCTCGGTGTCGGCACCAAGCGACGCCGGCGCGAGGGCAGGCCTGGATACGGCGGCGCGAAAGCGGCGCGGCCGGTCTGGCCCGCGGATGTCCTGTCGCGCAACGGCGTGTAGCTGTTAATGGATTTGGGCGCTGGGTGTACAACAACTAAACGTTTGGAGGACTAACTATGCCTACCTTTGTGGATCCGAGCAAGTGTGACGGATGCAAAGGCGGTGAGAAGACCGCGTGCATGTACATTTGCCCCAATGACCTGATGATCCTGGATCCTCAGGAAATGCGCGCCTTCAATCAGGAGCCGTCCGCTTGTTGGGAATGCTACTCCTGCGTGAAGATCTGCCCCCAGGGTGCAATCTCCGCTCGTCCGTACGCCGACTTCGCTCCCATGGGCGGCACCTCGATCCCCATGCGTTCGGCCGACTCCATCATGTGGACGGTGAAGTTCCGCAATGGCAACATCAAGCGGTTCAAGTTCCCCATCCGCACCACCCCTGAAGGTTCCATCAAGCCCTACGAGGGCAAGCCCGAAGGCGCCGACCTGAACAACGAGTTGCTGTTCACCGAGACCGCCCTGGCCGCCCCGAAGGAAGCCCTTGGCAAGAAGTTCGACGTCACCGGCATGGACACCGTGCAGTGCTGGCTCGACGGCTTCTGCCAATAGTCCGGAACCAACCTCGTTCGTTATCCATCCACCATACGGAGGAACCATATTATGCCGACGATTCCCGTGAAGGACGAGCCCAAAGGCGTTGCCCTCGCCGAGCCTGAACTGATTGAAAAAGACGTTGATATCCTGATGGTCGGCGGCGGCATGGGCTGCTGCGGCGCCGCCTTCGAAGCCTGCCGCTGGGCCGACAAGATTGGTGGCGTCAGCCTCATGCTGCTTGACAAGGCCGCCCTCGAGCGCTCCGGCGCCGTGGCCCAGGGCCTGTCCGCCATCAACACCTACATAGGTGAGAACGACCCCGACGACTACGTCAAGATGGTCCGCACCGACCTGATGGGCCTCGTGCGCGAAGACCTGATCTTCGACGTCGGCCGTCACGTCGACGATTCCGTCCACCTGTTCGAAGAGTGGGGCCTGCCCTGCTGGACCAAGGACGAAAGCGGTCACAACCTGGACGGCGCCCAGTCCAAGGCCAAGGGCGTCTCCCTGCGCACCGGCGCCAAGCCCGTCCGCTCCGGCCGCTGGCAGATCATGATCAACGGCGAGTCCTACAAGTGCATCGTGGCCGAGGCTGCCAAAAACGCCCTGGGCCAGGATCGCTACATGGAGCGCATCTTCGTCGTGAAGCTGCTCCTGGACGCCAAGGAGCCCAACCGCATCGCCGGTGCGGTTGGCTTCTCCACCCGCGAAAACAAAGTCTATGTCTTCAAGGCCAACGCCATCCTGGTGGCCTGCGGCGGCGCGGTCAACGTGTACCGTCCCCGCTCCACCGGTGAAGGCATGGGTCGCGCCTGGTACCCGGTTTGGAACGCTGGTTCCACCTACACCATGTGCGCCCAGGTCGGCGCCGAGATGACCATGATGGAAAACCGGTTCGTCCCCGCCCGTTTCAAGGACGGTTACGGCCCGGTCGGCGCCTGGTTCCTGCTCTTCAAGGCCAAGGCCACCAACGCCAAGGGCGAGGACTACTGCGCGACCAACAAGGCCATGCTGAAGCCCTACGAGGATCGCGGCTACGCCAAGGGCAACATCATCCCGACCTGCCTGCGTAACCACATGATGCTCCGTGAAATGCGCGAAGGTCGCGGTCCGATCTACATGGACACCAAGACCGCCCTGCAGAACACCTTCGCCAACCTGAACGCCGAGCAGCAGAAGCACCTCGAGGCCGAAGCCTGGGAAGACTTCCTCGACATGTGCGTCGGCCAGGCCAACCTGTGGGCCTGTCAGGACATCGAGCCCGAGAAAAAGGGTTCCGAGATCATGCCGACCGAGCCGTACCTGCTCGGTTCCCACTCCGGCTGCTGCGGCATCTGGGTCTCCGGCCCGGACGAAGCCTGGGTGCCGGACGAGTACAAGATCAAAGCCGACAACGGCAAGGTCTACAACCGCATGACCTCGGTCAACGGTCTGTTCACCTGCGCTGACGGCGTTGGCGCTTCCGGCCACAAGTTCTCCTCGGGCTCCCACGCCGAGGGCCGCATCGTCGGCAAGCAGCTTGTGCGTTGGGTCGTCGACCACAAGGGCTTCAAGCCCACCCTGAACGAAAAGGGTGCCGATCTCGCCAAAGAGATCTACCAGCCCTGGGAGACCTTCAAGGCCGGCGTCGGCGCTTCCACCGACCCGATCGTCAACCCCAACTACATCAGCCCGCATAACTTCATGATGCGTCTGGTCAAGTGCACGGACGAGTACGGCGGAGGTTGCATGACCATGTACACCACCTCCAAGTCCCTGCTCAACACCGGCTTCCAGCTGCTGCAGTACCTCGAAGAGGACAGCAAGAAGCTGGCCGCCCGCGACCTGCACGAGCTGATGCGTTGCTGGGAGCAGTACCACCGCCTGTGGACCGTTCGCCTGCACATGACCCACATCATGTTCCGCGAAGAGACCCGTTACCCGGGCTTCTACTACCGCGGCGACTTCCTGGGCCTGGACGACAGCAAATGGAAGTGCTTCGTCAACTCCAAGTACGATCCGGCCACCAAGGAGACCAAGGTCTTCAAGAAGGCCTACTATCAGATCATTCCCGCGTAGGAATGACCAGAGCGGCCGCGGGTTCCATGCCCGCGGCCGCTTTTTAACGGTCTTACCCGGGCGGATGGACCGTACTCAAGCGCCTGCGGCGGGGCGGTCTATCCTCGTGGATCAGGCCGTTTTCTTGCTGGCCTTAACCATTGCCGGGAGGTTGCGATGGGAAGCAACGCGATACTGGTCGTCGGCGGCGGCTTCAGCGGCATTACCGCCGCGCTCGAAGCCGCGGAAGTCGGCCACGAAGTCTACATAGTCGAGAAAAATCCTTTTCTCGGCGGCCGGGTGATGCAGCTCAACAAGTATTTCCCCAAGCTGTGCCCCCCGTCCTGCGGCCTGGAGATTCAGTTCCAGCGCATTAAGAATAATAAGAACGTCAGATTCTTCACCCTGGCCGAAGTGACCAAGGTCTCCGGAACCGCCGGCGATTACGAAGTCACCGTGTCCATCAAGCCTCGCTACGTCGAGCCCGGCAGCGTCAATCTTTCCGAGACGGTGGCAAAGCTCTCCAAGGACGTCAAAAGCGACTTCGAATTCGGGCTTGGACAGCGCAAGGCCCTGTATATGGATGTCCCCTTCGCCTTCCCCAATCGCTACGTCCTGGACAAGGAACGTTGCACCAAGGAAGACCTGGAGGCCCTGTCCGGCGAGGACGTCATCAATCTCGACGACGCCCCCAGGGAAATCGTGCTCAAGGTAGGCTCCATCATCTACGCCACCGGTTGGAAGCCCTATGATGTGACCCGGCTCACCAACCTCGGCGCGGGCGAAATCGCCAACTGCGTCACCAACATGCAGCTTGAACGCCTGGCTGCCCCGAGCGGACCGACCTGCGGCAAGATCGTGCGCCCCTCGGACGGCAAGGCCCCGCGCTCCGTGGCCTTCGTGCAGTGCGCCGGTTCGCGCGACGAAAACCACCTCAACTACTGCTCCTACATTTGCTGCATGGCGTCGCTCAAGCAGGCGGCCTACGTGCGCGACGCCTTCCCCGACGCCCGCGTCACCATCTACTACATCGATCTGCGCACCCCGGGGCGTTACGACAACTTCGCCAAGCGCATCCTGGCCGATGACCGCGTGAACGCGGTCAAGGGCAAGGTCGCCGCCGTGGCCGAGGACGCCGGCACGGGCGACGTCATCCTCACCGTGGAAGACGCGGTCTCCGGCATCAAGTCCGACAACCGCTTCGAACTGGTGGTGCTGGCCACGGGCATGCAGCCGAGCATTGCCGGCGAGCGCCTGCCGGTGGACGTGCCCGTCGACGAGATGGGCTTTATCGTGGGCGGCGAGGAAAAGGGCATTTTCGCCGCCGGTTGCGCCGCCACGCCGCTTGACGTCATGAAGTCGGCCCAGTCCGCGACCGGTGCGGCCATGAAAGCAATTGCTCTGGTGAGAGGGAGGTAGCGGCGATGGCCGAAAAAATCGGTGTTTATATCGACGAAGCTAGCGTCGCCCCGCTTCTTATAGCCGAGGAGTTGGTCGCGTTTGTCAAGGAAAAGTGCGGCGGGGCCTGCCCCATCGTCAAATCCCACAAGCGGTTGTCGAGCGAGAGCGGCGTGGCCATGATCAAGGCTGACGTCGACGCCGGCGAGATCGACGCGGTGCTCTTGTGCGGCACCTCGCCCCGCGTGGACTGGGACGTGTTCAACTTCGGGGACAAGGTCCTCGTCGAACGCGTCAACCTGCGCGAATTCGTGGTGCTGTCCTACAAGAATCCCGACGGTTCCGCCCCGGTTCCCGGACAGCCCGTCCCGGCGGAGCTCACCTCCATCGTCCATGACTACCTGCGCATGGGCGTGGTGAAGCTCCAGAAGATGAACCGGCCCCATCCGGAACTGCCCGAGACCACCAAGACCATCCTGGTGCTCGGCGGCGGTTTCGCGGGCCTCAACGCCGCCCTGTCCGCCGCCGCCGCCGGCGCGGAAGTGGTGTTGGTCGAAAAGGAAGGCAAGCTCGGCGGCAAGGCGGCCGGGCTCTACAAGACCTTCCCCATGAGCTACCCCTACCTCGAGGCCTCGGATACCGGCATCGAGATGCTTATTGCCAAGGTGAACGGCAGCCCGAAAATTTCGGTGCGCTTAAACACCACGCTCAAGGAGCTCGCCGGCGCGCCGGCGATGTACACGGCCACCCTTACTTCCGGCGGGAAGGAAGAAACGCTTCCCATCGGCGCCGTGGTCCTGGCCGCCGGCTGGTCGCCCATGGACGGCGACGCCCTGGCCCCCTTCGGCTACGGCAAGCTGCAAAACGTCGTGACCTCGGCCGAGTTCGAGGCCATGGTCAAGGCCGGCGAGATCAAGCGGCCTTCCGACGGCAAGGCCCCGTCCTCGGTGGCTTTCATCGTGGACGTGAAAAAGCTGCTCGACGACGCCCTGGCCACCGCCGCCCCGGTCGCGGACGCCCCGGCCGAGGAAGCCAAGCCCGCGGCCAAGAAAGAGGGCGAGGCCGAGGAAGCCGTCTCGCTCTTCGAGCCGATCAAGACGCCCAAGCACCTCATCTACGCTTCCGAGCTGACGAGCCTCGTGGCGCTCAAGCAGGCTAACTACGTCCGGGAAAAGCTCCCCGACGCCGTGGCCATGATCGTCTACGACTCCATGATGGTCCCGGGCATCAACGAACGCTACTACCGCGCCGCCCAGGACAACCCCGGCATCATGCTCACCAAGGGCACGGTGACCGGCGTGACCGCGGAAGGGTCGAGCCTTGTGGTCGCGGCCAAGGACACGCTCCTTGGCGGCGAGATCACCCTTGGCGCCGATCTGGTCGTCCTGCCCACGGGCATGGTGCCGGCCACGGCCCTCGATCCGACTATCAACCTGGTCTACCGGCAGGGCCCGGCCTTCCCGGACCTGGACCTCTTCGACGGGTTCGCGGATTCCAACTACATCTGCTTCCCGTACGAGACGCGGCGCACCGGCATCTATGCCGCCGGCTGCGTGCGCCAGCCCATGACCATGGCCCAGGCCAAGGAAGATGCGGCCGGCGCGGCGCTCAAGGCCCTCCAGTGCATCGAGTCCGCCGGGCACGGCGTGGCCGTGCATCCCCGCTCGGGCGACCTGTCCTACCCGGTGTTCAACTTCGTGCGTTGCACCCAGTGCAAGCGCTGCACCGAGGAATGTCCGTTCGGCGCCCTGGACGACGACGAGAAAGGCACGCCGAAGCCCAATCCCACGCGCTGCCGCCGCTGCGGCACCTGCATGGGCGCCTGCCCCGAGCGTGTCATCTCCTTTGACAACTACAACATCGACATGATCGGCTCCATGATCCGCGAGTGCGAGATTCCGCCCAAGATCGAAGAGGGCGGCCCGCGCGTGTTGATCCTGGCCTGCGAGAACGACGCCTACCCGGCGCTCGACATGGCGGCCATGCGCGGCAAGAAATGGAGCCCCTATGTGCGCATCATCCCGGTGCGCTGCCTGGGTTCGGTCAATGCCATCTGGGTGGCCGATGCCATGAGCAAGGGCGTCGACGGTGTCATGATGCTCGGCTGCAAATACGGCGACGACTACCAGTGCCACTTCGTCAAGGGGTCCGAGATCTGCAACCGCCGCAAGGAGAACATCGCCGAGTCGCTCAAGCGCCTTGGCGTCGAGCCCGAGCGCGTCGAGCAGTATCAGGTGGCCATTGACGAATACGACAAGGTCCCCGACATGATCGACCAATTCATGCATATGGTCCTCAAGATCGGTCCGAACCCGTTCAAAGGCTATTAGGAGGAAGGGTCCATGTCATACGCCGAGCGTATTAAACCCGATCTGCAGTTCGTCAAGGACCTGCAGGCGGCTGGTGGCGATGCTTGCAAGAAGTGCTACCAATGCGCCACCTGCAGCGTGGCCTGTCCTTTGGCCCCGCCCGAGAATCCCTTCCCCCGCAAGGAGATGGTTTGGGCCCAGTGGGGTCTCAAGGATCGTTTCGAGGGCGATATCGACATCTGGCTGTGCCACAACTGCCAGACCTGCTCCGAGCTGTGCCCCCGCGGGGCCCGGCCGGGCGATCTGATCGCCGCCATCCGCAACCTCACCTACCGGGATCTGGTCGAGCCGAAACGGATCGGCACCTGGATGAGTTCGGCCAAGCACCTGCCCAAGCTCATTGCCATCCCGGCCGTGCTGTACCTGTTCATCTGGCTCTTGAGCACTGGTTGGAGCCTGCCCGAAGGTGAAATCATCTACGGCAAGCTCTTCCCCGGTGATTTCACCATCGATCCCATCTTCGGTCTGGTCGCCCTGTTCGTGGCCTTCACCTTCTACAGGGGCGTGACGAAGTTGTGGAAGAGTTTCGGTAAAACCATCCCCACCACCCTGCATATCGGGGCGCCGACCAAAAAGCCGACCATCATCGAATCGATCAAGGCCGTCGTTTTGGACGAGATCGCCACCCACGTGAAGTGGAACGAGTGCGGTAACGATAACACCGAGCGGTACAAGGGACACTTGTCGTTGTTTTACGGCTTCGTGGCCCTGGCCATTGTCACCGGCATCGTGGCCGTGGCCCACTGGGGCGGCAAGATTGTGGAATTCATCGCGCCTATCGGGCATACGCCCATGCCGCTTTGGAGCCCGGTCAAGCTGCTGGCCAACGTCGGCGCCCTGGCGCTGCTCTACGGCCTGACCATGCTGACCCGTCGCCGGCTGGCGACCGATCCCAGCAAGGCCACCTCGTCGTACTACGACTGGTACCTGCTCGGCGTGATCTGGGCCGTGGCGCTGACCGGCATCGGTGCGGAACTGTTCCGTCTGGCCGGCGTGGCCGCCCTGGCCTACCCGACCTATTACCTGCATCTCATCGCGGTCTTCATGCTGTTTGCCTACCTGCCCTGGTCCAAGCTCGGGCACTTGGTCTACAGAACGACGGCATTGGTTTACGCCCATCAGGCTGGGCGGCTTCCCCTCAAACGTGAAGAAGAAAAGATTTTCATGGTCTAATGAAGGAGGATACCATGGCTGAAGCGCGCAAGGTCTTCCCGATGAACGCGTTCGTGTCGTACCTCAAAGGCGTCGACAAGGAAGGCAACAAGAAAGCCGTGGCCGAAATGGTCGGTTACATGGCCGGCATGGAAATCGATGCGGAGCTCGCTCCCTTCGCCGCCGCCCTGGCCAAGGCCTGGATATACGAACAACACCCCGAACTGGTGCGCATGAGCAGCGGCGAGCTGTCCTCCAGCGCCCAGAACGTGTCCGTGTCCATCATGCCCCCGGATGTCGTGGCCGAGGTCAACGCCATTTTCGCCAAGCTGACCGAGACGAAGAAGGCCCATGACGAGCTGGCCGCCAAGCTCGAAAAGGTCGAGGCGGAGCTGGCCGAAAAGACCGCCATCCTGAAGGACGTCGAAGTCCGCTGCAAGGCCGCCGAAGACAAGGCCGGCAAGCTCGAAGCCTCCATGAAGGACGAGGGCGAGAAGGTCATCGTGGCTTCCGAGGCCAAGGTCACCGAGTACATCGGCAAGGTCGACGAGCTGCTGAAAATGATCGAGGATGTCAAAAAGCACGGCGTGGTCACTGTTGCCGGCGGCGGCGCCCCGGCCGGTGAGGCTTCTTCCGGTTCCGGCGAACCGGAGGTCGGCGGTGAGCCGTCCTCCGATTTCGGCTTCGGTTCCGACGCCTTCGCCACCGACAAGTGGTAGTCTCCGGCTGAAAGCCGGTTTGGGAAGGGAGGTCCTTTGGCCTCCCTTTTTTTATGGTTCGTTGTGGTGCCCTGTGACCTGCTTTGGCGTAGCGCCCGGGAGGCGATCGATGGAATGCACGCGGGAAGCCTGGAAGGGTAATCCTTCTCGGATTGCTAAAATTGATAAAATAAATAATTCCAATACTAATTTCGTTGCAAAAAAATGCCAAGAAAATTACATTTTTTTAAACAAAGTGGGACAATCCACTTTGTGGACAAAAAAGAGAGGGTGGTTGCAATGCAAAAAATTATGGTCTGTTTGTTCGTTATGGCGCTGATCCTGGCGCCCGGGGCGCTCTGGGCCCAGACCGGCAAATACAGCGAAACCCCGTCGCGTACGGTTGATCCCATGACCTTGCGGGGCATGGTCACCTCGCCCAATTATCTGGCGACCCAGGCCGGGTTGGATATTTTGCGGGCCGGGGGCAACGCCGTCGACGCGGCCATTGCCGTGGCCTCCACCCTGGCCGTGGTCTATCCCCAGATGTGCACCCTTGGCGGCGATAATTTTTGGCTGATCTACAATGCCAAGACGGGCGAGCTGCGGGCGCTCAACGCCAGCGGGCGTTCGGGGGAAAAGGCCACCATTGCCTTTTACAAAAGTAAGGGCCTGGCCAAAATCCCGGCCCGTGGCTTCCTGGCGGCCAATACCGTGCCGGGCGTGGTTTCCGGCTGGGATGCCGCCTACAAGTACGCCAAGGACTCCATGGGCGGGAACCTGCCCTGGTCGCGCCTTCTCCAATCCGCCATCGGCTATGCCCGCGACGGCTTTCCCGTCAGCCCGAGCCTGGCCCGCTGGGAGGCGATCAACGTTGACCCCAAGGATAAGGAATTTCGCGACCTGCAGCGGTTCGACGCCTTCGCCGGCCTGTACCTGAAGCCCGGGGGCAAGGCCTATGCCACCGGCGAGATCATGAAACTCGCCCCCCTGGCGGCGACCCTGGAAATCCTTGCCAAGGATGGGGCGGACGCCTTTTACAAAGGGCCCATCGCGGACCGGATCGTGGCCTATCTGCAGGCCAACGGCGGCGTGTTGACCCGTGAGGATTTCGCCAGACATACGGCGGATTGGGTCAAGCCGATCCATGTGCCGTACAGGGACCTCGTCGCCTACAATTTCCCGCCGAACACCCAGGGCATGGCATCGCTTGAGATCCTCAACATCATGAACAACTTCGATGTGAAAAAGCTCGGGGAAGGCTCGGCCGACTACTACCACCTGCTCGTGGAGGCGACCAAGCAGGCCTTTGCCGACCGCGACCGCTACCTGACCGACCCGGACTTCTCGCCCATTCCCCTGGACTTCCTGCTCTCCGCCGCGCACAGCAAGGAACAGGCCGCCCGCATCGACCTGAAAAAAGCGGCCAAGGACGTCACCCCGCTCGATCCCAAGGGCGACACCGTCTGGCTCGGCGTGGTCGACAAGGACGGCAACGCCGTTTCGCTGATCCAGAGCATCTACCACGACTTCGGTTCGGGCATCGTGGCCGGCGACACAGGGGTGCTGCTGCAAAACCGGGGCAGCTTCTTCTCCCTTGACCCCAAGCACGTCAACCATCTCGAGCCGCGAAAGCGCACCTTCCATACGCTGAACCCTGCCATGCTCCTCAAGGACGGCAAGCCCTATCTCGTCTACGGCACCATGGGCGGCGAAGGCCAGCCGCAAACCCAGGCCGCCATCGTGACCCGGGTCGTGGATTTCGGCATGATGCCCCAGGACGCCATCAACGCTCCCCGCTGGCTGCATGGCCGCACCTGGGGCGCGTCGTCCAACGATCTGAAGCTGGAAAGCCGCATGGGCGGGGAGGTGGCGGAAGAGCTGCGCCGTCGCGGCCATCCGGTCAAGGTCGTGGACGCCTATACGGATACCATGGGCCATGCCGGCGCGATCCTGATCGATCCCAAGACCGGCGTTCGCTACGGTGCGACCGATCCCCGCGGCGACGGATCGGCGGCCGGATATTAGGCGCTCCCGCAACGGAAGGGGCGGTCCGCAGGGGCCGCCCTTTTTTTTGTGTCGCGACGTCCGCAAGACGCGTAGCCACAAGGGGTTGTGCCCAGGCAGGCCTTCCAGGGACTGCGGGGATATGTGATGATGCTTCACCCGGCAACCCGGGCGGGGCGTCGGGACGCCTGGCGGGATCAATGGCGGGAACAGGCCAGTGCCCACGGCAGCCAATCGGAGAGGAACGTGATCGAGCTTGAGGACGCCGATGCGGCGCGGCTGATTTCCCTTATGCGGGCCTTGCCGCTGTGGGACGATTTTTCGCAGGCGGACCTTGCCCGGCTCGTGACGAGCGGCGCGGTGCGGCGACGCCTGTTCGGCCAGGGCGAGGTCGTGGTGGAGCAGGGCAACTATGAAAAGACCTTTTTCCTGCTTCTTTCCGGCCGGGTGCGGGTGCTGCGGGACGGTCGGGAAATCGCCGTTCTGGCCGAGCCCGGCGCGGTCTTCGGGGAAATGAGCTTCGTGCTCGGCAAGGGCCGCACGGCCACGGTCATGGCCGATGTCCCGACCGATTGCCTGGTCGTGGATATGGGCTATGTGGATTTTCTGGAAAGCCCGGAACGCGAGGATTTTCTCATCCGCATCTTCCGCCGCCTGGCCGGAGTGGTGGCCCAGCGCCTGGGATCGGCCAATGCCCGCAAGGCGGAGCTTTTCACCGCTATCCGGGAGCGGCGCGAGAACCTCAGGTCCCACATCGCGGCCGAGCGGCAAACCATCGCCACCCTGCGGCACGAACTCGAACGCCTGGATACCACCGACGACGAGGCCGTCCTGCGTCAGCTGCTCGATAGGAGATTTTGAGGGGAGAATGGGGAAGGGGAGGAGGCGAAGAGCTTCCGGGGGAGGGGTTTTTTTGAAAAAAAACTCCCTCCCCCGGACCCCCACCCTCAAAAACTTCTATAAGGGGGAGAGTTGCGGCGGGATAACTCCTTGGAAAGAGACGTGAGGAGAAGGAGAAGCCGCATTCCCCATGGGATTCCAAAGGGCGGGAGCCCGTTGGCCGCCGGAGGCATTCCCCCTGCGATCGCTAGCCCTGGCGCTTGCTGGGCAACAGTTCGTTGAGCTCGTCGATGTAGTGCTTTTCCAGCTGGTTGACCCGGTCGATGTGGGTGCGGAAAATCATGTCCATGCGCGGGTCGAAAAAGCGGTGGCTGCTGTAGCTCGAAACCGAGACAAAGCCGCGCCGGGCCTTGTGCGCCCCGCCCATGCCCGGGTCGTAGCGCGTGATGCCGTTGGCGATGCCCCAGGCGATGGGAGCGTAGTAGCACAGTTCGAAATGGAGAAACGGGATGTCCTCGAAGGCACCCCAATAGCGGCCGAACAGGATGTCGTCCTTATGCGCCAGCAGGGCCAGGGCCACCGGATCGCGCCGGCCGGCCTTGAAGGCGGCGGCAAAGGCCAGGCGATGGCGGAAGGCGGCGGGCAGACCCTCGAAAAATTCCGGGGTCAGGTAGCGGCAGCCCCAGGGACCGAACTTGGCGTTGGTCTTGTCGTAGAGCTCGCGCATGATGGGGAAAAACGTGTCCGGGATGTCCGCGCCGGAAACGACCCGCACCTCGATGCCCGCTGCGGCCAGGGCCCGGCGTTCATGCCGTATGGCCTTGCGTCGATTGGTGTTCAGCGTGGCCAGGAAGTCCTCGAAATCGCCGTACTGCCGGTTGCGCCACAAATAGCCCTGATGCCGCCAGGCCGTGAAGCCGAAGTCCTCGGACGAGGCGGCGAACTCCGGTTCGGTAAAAAGCAACGCCGCGCCCTGGACGCCGTTGCCCAGGCAGTGTTGCTCGATGGTCTCGAAAAGCCGCCGCGACAACCGCACCTGGTTGCATTGCGGGTCCATCAGGAACCGGAGTCCCGTGGCCGGGGTGAAGGGGCTGGCCCCCACCAGGCGCGGATAATAGGGCAGGCCGAGCCGGCTGGCCGCCTCGCCCCACAGCTGGTCGAAAACGAATTCCCCGTCGGAATGCCATTTGAGGTAGAGTGGAATGGCCCCCACCAGCCTGCCCGAGGCATGGGCGAGCAAATGGTTGGGATACCACCCCTTGGCCGGCGAGGCGCTGCCGGAATCCTCCAGAAGCTTGAGCCAGGCCCACTCGAAAAAAGGCGTTTCCAGGGACGCGGCCAGGGCGTCCCATTCCGGCTGCGCGGTCTCGCTCATGGAGCGGACAAAGCGCAGGGTGAGTTGGTCGGCAGGAACGGTCATGGCGAAATCATACGCCGCTCCCCGCGTTCTGTCATCATGCGGCGGGACCGGGCGACGAGGATGATCACCGGCTGCGATCCGTGCCCAGCCACGCGCCAGAAGCGGGGGGGGCGGGAGCGCACGACAGCCCTCCGGGCAGTGGGCTGATGCGCCGTGCGCCGTCGCGGCAGGCATCCCCGGCGGATCGGCCTCGGGGGGGAAAGCGGCGATCAGGCGGTCAGAGCGGCCAACGCGGCATCGGCATCGTCGAAAATGGCGAATACCTTGCCAAGGTCGGTAATGCGCAGCACCTTGGCCACGCCGTCGGCTATGGAGCATAGCGCCACGCTGCCGCCTTCGGGCAGCAGCCGGTTGCGCACTGTGATCAGGGAGCCGATGGCGCTGGAGTCCAGAAACTCCACGCCGGAAAGGTCGATGACCAGAACCTTGGGCGCGGTCTCGATATGCGGGGCCAGACACCGCTGGAAATCGGGACACACGGTGTAGTCAAAGGTTTTGGGCAGTCCGGTCACCAGCGTGACCGGGCCGTGCTGGGTAGCGATCAAATCCATGGAGCCTCCGATGCGCCAGGAAGGCGACGCTTGGCGTTTACCATGGGGCCAGGGATGGGGCAACCCGGCATAAAGTTGCAAATATTTTTCTTCCGAACAGCAGCGCTTGTGTGTATCAGAGTAGAGCCGCGCAAGAAAACGGATCGGGCCGCCCAGAAGCCCCGACAGAGCGGCCGGAGGTGCAACACACACCATGAACAAGGCCCCCGGTCAACTCAAAGGCGGGTCTCCCCCCGAGGCCTGTTCCGACTCGGTCTGCGCCATGCTCGACCGGGTCGGCGTGCCCCGCGATTCCAAATGGCGGGGGCTCATCCTCTACATGCGCAGCATCAAGAACTACGATTTCCTGGACAACGAACAAAAAGAGCAGTTGCAGGCCCTGGGCATGGAAGTGCTCAAGGCCCGGGATTTTTCCGAGGCGAAATTCCAGGAAGTCATCAAGGCCAACGAGCGCATCCTGAGCGCCCCCTGGAACCTGGCCCTCACCCGGACGCTTAAGGAAACCGCCGCCCTGGTTCAGGAATTTCAGGACACGCTCTTCAAGCACAAGGGCGGCGTGCAGAAGCTCGAAAAAGTCACCGTCGAAGCCGTGGAATCCGGCGGCGACGTGGAACGCATGCTCGGCACCATCCGTCGCGGATTCCAGGAAATGGCCACTCTCATCGAAGAGGACGCCGAAAAAATGGTGGCCATGAGCCTGACCGATTCCCTCACCGGCATCCATAACCGCCGGTCCTTCGACAACCACATCGAAAGGGTCGTGGCCAGGGCCGAGGCCGAACAACGCCCCCTGTCCCTTTTCATGTGCGACATCGACCACTTCAAAAACTTCAACGACCAGCATGGCCACCGCATCGGTGACCAGGCCCTGGTCGTGGTCGGGGCCATCCTCAAAGGCTTTGCCGAGGAAATGAAACAGCTCGAGGACCGTGATATTTTCCCCGCCCGTTACGGCGGCGAGGAATTCGCTGTGGCCCTCTCCGATATCGGCAAGGAAGAAGCCGAGGAACTGGCCGAAATCATCCGACGCAAAATCGAACGCTACAACTTCGTCATCCGGGACCCCGACGGCCAGATCCTGGCCTCGGGCATCAAAATCAACGTCAGCATTGGCGTGGCCGAACTGCTCGTGGATTGCCCCGGATGCGGCGTCGCCCACCTTGTCGACGCCGCCGACAAAGCCCTCTATCTGGCCAAATCCTCCGGCCGCAACCAGGTTCGCGTCTACGTCAGGCCGTAGCGGGCGAGCGGGCCAGCGGGGTAGGACAGGACAGGACCGGACAGGGGCTCTGCCCCTGACCCCGCCGGAGGGCTTATGCCCTCCGGACCTCCCTTTACCGGGTTGGGATGGTGGGTGGCGGGGAAGGTGGATGGGCGGGTCGGGTCGATCTTGTTGCCGCAATCGGCCCGGCGGCACGAGGCGCTTTAGCGCCTCGACGCCGGACACGATTGCGGCAACAACCGCGCCAGCGGCGAAGCGCCGCATTGAAGAAAAATAGGGCAAGTTTTCTTAAGTTCGCCCCGAAGGGGCGACGGCGTGGTGGCGGCGGAATTTGCTTGGGACGAGCTTGTCGCGGAGCGACATGCACCGTCCCGACAAATTCCGCCGCCATCTTCTCCACACTCCGCCTTCCCGCCCGCCAACCCTGCTCCCGCCCAGCCAAAGCACACCGGAAGGGGGGGCCGGGGGGCCCGTGGCCTCCCGGCGGGGGCATGGGGGCAGAGCCCCCGCTTCTTCGCCTTACTTCCCGCTACCGCTTGCCAGGTAGTACCTGCCGTCCTTGAGGGTCGCGGTGGTGGTGACGTATTTGGCCAGGTCGCGCAGAGTGACGAAGGCGATTTCCTTGTGCTTGGCCAGCATGGGCAGCAGGGCTTCCCATTGTTCGTTGGTGAATTCGTCGGGGCCGTGGGAGTAAAGGCAGCCGACGCCGCCCACTTCGTCGAGTTTTTTGAGGAAAGCTTCGAGTTTGGCTTTGAATTCGGGGCTGGCTGGGTTTGTGCCGAAGAGGTCGCGGGGTTTCTCGGCGAAGACGCGGTAGAGGTTGTAGCCGTCGGGGGAGCCGAGGGCGACGTTGCCGGCCGGGCCGACGCGGCCGATGTTCATGTTCAGTTCGCTGGTGATCTTGCGGGAGACGGCGTCGGTGACCAGGAAGGGGTAGACCATGGAGGTGCAGGCGTAGCCGGGGAGTCCGGCCTCGATGTCTTTTTTCCCGTTTTCCATCTCGTAGCGGGCATTTTGGGGAATATCGACGTAGAGCGGCACCAGGCCGTTTTTGAAGAAGATGTCGATCTTGTCGTTTTTGGACAGGAAGGCGGCGTGGATATTGGCGTAGTAGGTGTCGCCGAGTTCGGCGGTGACGCCGCGGGTGTTGTTGAGGGCTTCGACGAGCGCCTTGAGGTTGGGGGTGGGGCCTTTTTCGGACAGATCGAATTCCGCCACGGGCTCGGGCTTGTTGTCGACGAAGATGCGCAGTTTGGCGGCGGCCGGGTCGACGGCGGCGAAGGCGGATTTGGCGGCTGGGTTGTAGTAGCGCAGCCGGATGACGTCGCCGGGGGCCACCGGCACGTGGTCGCGGGTGTGGTTGGCGATCTCGTGGCCGTTGGCCACGTGTTTGGCCATGACGGCGTAGTCGTCGGCCGTGGCCTTGGCGGTATTGACGGCCAGGGTGGTTTTGATGCCGTAGGCATCGCTGTCGCTGGCGAGTTTCGACCAGAGGGCCAGGTTGGGCAGGTCGTCGATGACGATGGCGAGGTAGGCCCGGGGGCCCTTGCCGGGCAGGGGCACGCCCTTGGTGGCGCTGGTGAGGCCCTGGGCGGCGGCCTGGGGCGGGCAGGCGGCCAGCAGGATGGACGCCATAAGGAAAAAGCCGCCAAGGGCGGCGGTAATGCGCGGTCGCATGGGTATATCCTCCGGTTCTGGGTATCCTTGAAACTAATTCATAGGGGCTGTTTTTCAAAAAACAAGCCGGAAGAAAGCCTTTTAAAAAAGCTTTGTCTCCCACAACCTGTTGAAAAGTTTAGGAAGGGGAGAGCGCGAGAGGGGAGAACCCTTTTTAAAGGGTTTCCCCTCTCGCACGTTCTTCCCCTCCCCTTACTTCAAGCTTTGCAGCCAGTCGAACAGGCCCGGGGCGTTGCCGCCGAGGCGCCAGATGGCCAGACGGGAAAAACCGGCGGCGCGGGCGGCCTGCCACAGGGTGGACAGGGTTTGCGCGTCGGCGTGCCAGATTTCGTGGGATTTGCCCTCGGCGTCGCGGTATTGGCTGACGAGGTAGCCGTCGGGGGCGGAGCGTGTGGAGGGGACTTTCTTGCGGGCCACCAGAGTCGCGGCGGCGGTTTCGTCGCGTTGGACGGCGGATTTGCCTTCGGTCCAGTCGAAGCCGCCGGTGGACAGCGCCAGCCCCGTGGCGGAAAGCGCCCCGATGGCGCGAAGCGCGTTCGCCTGATCGGCCAGGAAGGCCGGGGTGGCCTTGGGGCCGGGGCCGGAGTGGGAGCCGAAGAGGTTGTAGCCCATGAGCAGGTATTGGGGGCCCACGGGAAGAGGCTTGCCGAGGTAGCGGGCCTGGGGTTGGAGCAGCACGGACAGGGCGAGTCCTTCCCGGCTGGTGCGCTGGTAAAGCTCCCGGACGAAGTCCAGGAAGGCCGGCCAGTCATCGGCGGCGATATTTTCGTAATCGATTTCGAGGCCCGCGAAACGGGAGCGTTTGGCCAGGGCGATCAGGGCGTCGCCATGGGCCGCCCGGGCGGCCGGGGTGGAGACCAGCCGCTTGACCAACTCCGGGTCCTTGAGCCTGGCGTTTTTGCCCGAAGGCGGAGTCAGGTCGTTGACCACGGTCAAAAAGGCCGGGGTGCGGCCGAAGGCGCGCCCCACGTCGCCGTGAAAGAGCGCTTCCCATTCCGGGGCCAGGTACGGCCGGTCCTTGTCGTCAAACGATGCGGCGAACACCCGCACCGTGTCGAAAATGCCGGGGTGCGCCCGCCATTCGGCCATGCCCCGGGACAGGTCCCAGTAGGCTATCCAGGCCGTGAGCCTGTCGGTTGGCCCGGTCTGCCCCATGGCCGGCCGGGCCGGCCCGGCCAGAAGGACGAGGGCCAGGGCCAGCCCGGCCAGAAGGGTCGACGCGAGGGGGATTTTCCGGCTTTCGCCGGGATGTCCCCCTAGAATATATAGCTTATGCTGGCCCATGCTTCATTGAGGTTATAGGTGGGGGTGCTGAAGTAGGAGTACTTGAGTGAGAGCTTTAACCGCTCTTTCATGGTGATGTCCATGCCGGCGTTGACGCGCCAGATGTTGCGCCAGTCGTTGTCGCGGTCGCGCGAGGGGCCGTAGCCCACGCTGCCGTTGAGGTTGTACCAGCGGGTGGGGGAGTAGCCGAAGCTGGCGTAGGCCAGGTGGGTGGCCAGGTCGAGGGGCACCCAGTACTCGATGGGGTTGCGGTCGCTGTTGGCGAACTGGAAGGCGTAGCCCACCGAAAACATCGGATATTCGAACAGGCGGCGCAGCAGGCGGCCGTCCACGGAACCGGTTTCGTTGCCGTCGGTGCGAGAGATGGCGTGGCCGCTCACGAAGAGGTCCCAGAAGTCGAGGATGCGGGTGTGGGTGAGGAGGCTTACGCGGTTGGCCATGATCTGGGCGTAGATGGCCTCCACGGTGTCGATGCGCTCATGGGCGCCCTGCAGTTCCCAGATGCCGTCGACCTTGAGGCCCTTGGGCGCGATGGGGCCGTGGAGGGTGACCTGGCCGCCCGGGAACGTGCCGGGGCCGTCCTCGGTGTTCGTGAGCTGTCCCTGGGCTTCGATCCAGTATTCGGATCGGAAGAACCAGCGCGCGCCCAGGGTGAGGTCCTCGCCGTTTAGGTACTGGGTATGCCTCGAATTGAAGACGTTGTAGGCGTCCTGGGGATCGAGATAGCCGTTGGCATAGGTGTTGTTGACGGCTTTGATCAGCTGCCCGCGGCGCTGGTAGCTGTCGATGGACCATTCGATGCGGCCGGCGCGCACGTACACCATGACGTCGTCGCGCGGATGCACCTCGCCGCTTAAGCCATACCACCAGTAGCGGCGGTTGTCGCTGTCCCACCACGTGTCCATGGAGGCCTCGGCCCTGGGTCGGGTGCGCAGTTTGGCCCGAAAGAGCTGGGTCGCGGCGCGCTCGGAATCGGGGCTCAGGTCAACGGCCTTTTCGGCCAGTCGCACGGCCACAGGGTCGTCGTGCTCGTAGTAGGCGTTGACGGCGTGGTTGTAGGTCAGATCCTCGGGGTTGGCCTTGAGGTCCTTGGCTTCCTGGAAATAGTTGTCGGCCTGGCCGAGCTGTTCCTGCCAGGAATAGACCTTGGCCAGCTCCAGGGAGACCTGGTGCATGGGGTCGGCCCGGTTGAGGTAGTTTTCGAGGCCGGCCACGTCGAGGCGCGGCGAGACGGCCTTGGCGGCGGTCAGCCGGGGATTGGCCATGGGCGTCCAGAAACCCTCGGGCGCGAGGTTGAAGGCTCGGGGAAAGTGCTGGTCGACCACGGCCGTGTAGGCGTCGCGAGCGGCGGCATCGGCCACGAGTAGTTCGTCCGGGGCGCTGCCGCCGGGGTAGAAAAAGACCGGTTGCTTTTGCCCCAAAAGCTCGCCGCTGGGGTCCAGGGCCTTCAAGCGTTCGGTGAGCCGCGCCTCCATGGCCGCCTTGTCCGTCACGCCCCTGGCCGCGCCGGCCACGCTCCAAAGCGGGACGGCATAGCCGCCGGGGCCGGTGACATAGGGCGGATTGTGGTCGGTCAGGGCCAGGGACCAGCGGCCGGTGCCCACCAGCCGGGCCACTTCGGCCGCGTCCGGCAGATAGGGTGTTGCGGGCACCAGGGATTCGCCGCCGACCACGAGTACGGCCTTGCCGCCGACCTCGGCCAGCAGGATGTCGATCTTGTCCAGCACGGCCGCGTCGGTGCGGTCGACGAGGAGGAGCACCTGGGGCGCGGTGTCCGTGTTCTTGTGTTCGCGGGCGGCCTGTCCCGTCGGGCGCTCGGCCAGTTCCGCAAGGCTCAGGAACTGCCCCTTTTGTTCGGCCAGGGCGCGCAGATGTGCGGCCATCTGGGACAGGCGCACCTTGCCCGGCGCGTCGGCGTCGCGCACGTCGCTGTAATAGAGACACAACACGCCGCTGCCCGGGCCGAACTCGCGCAGCTTTTCCAGCGTGGGGTAGGCCGGGCGAAAGCGGTGGTCGGCGGCAGCGGCGATGGCGAACTTCATGCTGGCGGCGGCGTCGTCCGGCTCGGCGGCGTGGAGCCGCTTGGCCACCTTATAGGCCTCGGCTTCCTTGCCGGTCAGCTGGTAGACGCTCAGAAGGCCGCGAAGCGACGAGAGGTGGTCGGGATTCTTGGCCAGCATGGCCTCGAACTGTTCCTTGGCCTCGGGGAATTTCTCCTGGTCGAGGAGCACCCGGCCGAGCAGGTTTTGCAGGTTCAGGGAATCTGGGTCGATGGCCAGGCCGCGGCGGGCATAGTCCTCGCAGGCCGGCAGGTCCCGGGTGAATTCCGTGGCCTCGGCGGCGTAGCGCAGAAGCTCCCGGTCCTTGGGGTGGGCGGCGAGGCCGAGGGCCGCTTCGGTCGCCGCGTCCTCGTAGCGGCCAAGGCCCATGAGCGCCTCGCACACGATGGCCCCGAGCACCGGGGACTTGTTGGCGGCGTAGGCCTTGCCCAGGGCGTCCACGGTTTCCTGGTAGCGCGTCTGGCGGCTCAACGCCCGGCCGAGGCCGGCCAGATAGTCCGAGGAATTCGGCTCGCGGGCGAGCAGATCGCGATACAGCGATTCGGACCCGGCTGGATCGCCCATTTCCAGGCGCACTGCGGCCGCCGTGCCGAAGACGGCGCGGTCGCCCTTGGCCAGTCTGGCCTCGTACCAGGCGGCATACTCCCGGGCGGCGGTGAAATTGTTCCCGGCGGCGAGCAGGGAGATGACGCGCTGGCGCATGCGGTCGTCGTTGGGGGCCAGGGTCAGGGCCTGGCGGAAATGGACCAGGGCCTCCTTTTCCTTGCCGTCGAGGAACGCGAATTCACCCAGGGCGTATTCCCGGTCGAAGGGCGAGGCCTTGGCGATGGCCTCGGCCAGGAGACGGTCGGCGTCGTCGGAGCGCCCCTGGCGCTTGCGGGCCAGGGCCAGGTAGAGCCGGGCCTCGTTCTGGCCGGAATCGTCGGCCAGGGCGGCTTCCAGGAAGGTGGCGGCCTCCTCGATGCGGCCCACGTCCCACAGCACCTTGCCGGCGTCGGCCAAAATGGCGCCCATGGCTTTGGGCGGCAGGTTTTTGGCCCAGGCCGGGGGCGTCAGGAAGAAAAAGCCGTCCCCGAACTGGGCGTCGACCAGGGCGCGGCCGATGCGCAGATAGAGCTTGCCGGCAAGCTGGGGGGAGAGCGCCACGCGCACGAGCTTGCCGTCGGCATTGAACCCGGTCACGGCGGACTGGCCGAGCCCGTCCGCCGGCAGGACGGCCAGGGCGTGGAGTTTTTCGAGGGCCAGGTCTCCCTGGCCGTTGCGCAGGGCGGCAAGCCCCGCGAGCAATTCGCCGTACGGACCGTAATTTTTGCCCTGAAGCACGTTGCCGACCAGATCCCAGCGGTTGACCGCGCCGAGCGTCCAGGCCAGGCCCAGGGGCGAAATCTCGGGCGCATAGGTTTTGAGCAGGGCCATGGCGGCGTCCTGCTTGCCGCTTTCAAGCAGCAGCGGCACCACCCGGGCCAGGAGCGGATCGCCGGCGGGCAGCCCTTCCTTCAGGGAGACTTTCCAGAGGCCGAGGGCCGCGTCGGGGCGGTTGGCGGCCCACAGCCGCCAGCCCACGTCGCGCAGGATGGAGGCCCGGGTGTCGAGTCCTTCGGTTAGGGCCTCGACCTCCCTGACGGTCTTCTCCGCGTCGCCGGTCTTGCCGATGGTGGAGGTCATGGCGTCGGCCAGGTCGATGAACTGGCCGCGGAAGGGCCGGCGGTTCTTGATGCGCCGCATCTCTTCGGAGGCGACGGAAAGGTCGCCCTTGTTCCAGGCGGTCAGGGCCAGGCCGAAATGGAGTCCGTCCTGGTCGGGCCCGTCCCGCAGCTTGTCTTCGAAGGCGGTGGCGGCATCCGTCTGGTCCGAGGCGCGCAGGGCCATGATGTAGCGGCCCTGGAGCACGGGATTTTTGGGGTCGAACTGCAGGCTTGTGGCCAGAAACGCGCTGGCCTTTTTATACTCCTTGGCCGTCAGCCGGGCGTCGGCGATCCAGCTGGCCCACCGGCCCACATCCGGGGCGTTGCGCCAGTCCTTCTCCCACAGGTCGGCGGCCTTGGCCGGTTCGCCCCGGTCGAGAAACACCCAGCCCAGTTCGCCGGTAACGGCCACCTGGTCGTAGCCGCCGGCCAGGGCCTTTTCGAGCAGGGTTTGGGCCAGGGGGAGGTCGTTTTCCCCGAGCATCCGCTTTCCGGCGTAAAACTGGAGCGCGGCCAGGACGTCCTTTCGCGGCCCCGCATCGTCGGCCGCGGCCAGTTCGCCCATGGCCGTCGCGTCCCCGGCGGCGTAGCCGGCGGCGAGCCGCGCCACCTGCCTGTCCCGGTTCGTGGTCGGCTTCCAGGCGGCGAGAAAGCGCGTCAGGTCGGCCTTGGCATCTGGCCTGGACAGCAGGTCGAGGATGAGCGCGCCGCTGGTCTTTTCACTGACGCCGGCCAGGTAGCGGGCCAAATCCGTGTCCTTGCCCCCGGACTGCTCGTCCAGGCGCAGAAGCGCCGTCAACGTCAGGGTGTTGGCCATGACGTTGTCCGGCTCCACCTTGCGCGCCACGGCCAGGGTGTCGACGGCCCCGGCATAGTCCTTCCCGGCGATCTGCAACGAGGCTTTCTGGGTCCACAGGGGCGGATAGGCCGGGTCCTGGGACAAGGCCTTTTCCACGAGCTGCAAGGCCTGCTCGAACTGTCCACGGGCCTGGGCCTGCTGGGATTGCTGCAGCAGGGTCACCACCGAGGCGTCGGCGGCCAGGGCCGGGGTCGGGGCGGAGAGAAACAACGCCAGGAAGAGGAGAAACCGGATATGCATGGCCTTATCCCTTCACATCGTAATAGACGGCCCCTTTCGGATCCGGACCGGGGGTTCGAAAAAGCATCCGCGATTTGTCGAAGCGGTTGGCGAGCCGGGTCATGTTTTCGGCGTCGGAAAGCGGCGGCATGTCGAAGAGCAGCCAGTCCGGCCGCGGCAGATTCTCGGCGGCAAGCAGACGCTCCCTGGCCGGAGGCGTCACGCGCAGGGCCACGGCAAAACCCTTTTCGCGCAGCCGCTTTTCCAGGCGGAAAAGCACGGCGTCATCCGGAAAATCCTCCAGGGACAACACGAACCCGCCCAGCAGTTTGGCGATGATCAACGAGGCCGGGGCCGAGGCCACGGAGGTGGCGATGGCTTCGACTTTGGCCGGATCGGCTTCGTGCAGGTCCAGAAACGGGATCACGCCGCTTGCGGCCACGGTCACCAGGGCGGCGGCATTGGCCACCGGATCGGCGGTCAGGGTCGTCGCCGGCAGCACCATGGCGGTCAGGGTGCGCACGTTGTCCAGGGACGCGTCGGCCAGGGACGGGGCCGCAAGCCAGCGCGGCGGGAAGGTGGTCAGGCGCAGGTCGCTGAAGGCCGCCTTGTACTCGCCCTTTTCGCCGAGCGCGCCCAGGGCGAAGCTGCCCCGCTCGGTGCCGGCGGTCAGGGGGATGGGGTAGGGGCTTATGTCCGTGCCGCCGACGCGCATGAGCAGGCGGTTGTTTTTCACGCAGCAGTCGAGGTCCACCGGGCCGGTCTGGTCCACGGGCAGGACGTAGTTGACGAGGGTGTTTAAGGCATGGTCGTTTTTTTCGCGCACGATGACCTGGTCGGCGGTCACCTGGATGCGGACGTAGGAGCCGCTGTTGCGGTAGCGCAGGTAGATGAGCGCCGCGCCGCCCCGGGCGGGCGCGACCTTGACCCGGCACAGGAAGTTCTCGAACCCTTCGGTGCCGCGAAGCAGGGCGAAGCCGTCCTTGCCGGCCGGGCTGGCCAGCGTCAACCCCTGGCCGTTCGCCGTAATGGCACCGGCGCCGACCTGCCACAGGCCGCGCAGGACCGAGTTGGAAAAATCCAGGAAGCTGCTTTTGGGCAGGCGCGATTCGATCTCGAGCAACAGGCGGTCGGGGCTCCAGGTCGGGTCGACCTGCAACCGGGTCAGCCGGCGGGGATCGGCCTGCCGGGAATTGTACGATTCGCCCATCCGGGTGAAGGCGACCGGAAAGTACCGGGCGAGGCCCGCATCATTGGGCTTGGCGATGGCCGGCGGCAGGCTCACGCCGAGCGTGTTGGCCGGCATGAAGAGGTAGCCGAGGGGCGGCTTGCCCGTTTCGTCGAGGATGGCGGCGTAGGCCTGCTTGTAATCGGCGGCCACCCGGGCGTCGAAGGCTTCCGGCGTCTCCACGGGCCTGCCGTCCCGGGCGTCGAGGCGGGCGGTCAGGTAGTAGGCGTACCCGCCCTTGGGCGTTTCGTTGATGAGCTTCGAATGGAACCCCATGGAGCCCACGTCCCAGAAGGGATTGGCCGCCACCTTGCGCAGCTCGTCCGAGCGCACGAAAAAGCGGTTCCACCCCGTCACCACGTCGCCGTAAAGATAGAGCGAGGCGTTGAATCCCGTATGGACCAGGATGGGCTGGCTGAAAAGGACGCTGTCTTTGCGGCCGCCCTCGAACATCAGGTAGAGGGGCTTGTCGGGCAGCGGCCCGTCGGCGTCGTAGAAGTTTTTTACGTCCTTTGTGGTGATGGTCTGGTAGCCGGCCTTGGCCAGGGCGGAAAGCTGCTCGCGCAGCCGGGTTTTGCTGGTGAGCGTTTCGGACTTCTCGTCGAGGCTCAAGCCTCCGTAGGAGATGGCCATGAAGCCCTCGCGCTGGGTCCATTGGTCGCGGTGGTGCTGCGGCGGCGCGTCCCGCTTGAAGGCCGTCTGGTAGATGAGGACGCCGGCGACGGCCAGGATGGCGTACTGGAAGAGGTAGCGCAGGAATTTTCTCATGACGTCGCCCCCGCGTCATGGGTGTCATGGGAGGAAGGCCGGGTGCCCCAGTTGGATTGCCAGAAGGTGAGCAGGGCCCACAGGATCTGCCACAACAGCACCGTGAGGTAGAAAAAGCAGAACGGCACGCCGTAGAGCCACAGGTTCGAGCGCTTGAGGAAGAGGTACGAGGTGCACATGAGCATGCTCATGAAAAAAACGCCCGCGATGTAGGTGATGGGCCACACGCCGTAGGCGGCGGGCACGAAGATGAAGGCCCGCAGCACCACGAACGGGGCCAGCACCGGCAACAGCAGGCCCAGGTAGAAGGAGATGGCCATGAAAGGCTCCCTTCGCCACATGAACAGGCTGGCCTTGAGGCTCTCGCGCAGCCAGGAGCGTTTCCAGCGCATCTGCTGGGTGTAAAACGTGTGGTAGGTGGAGGGCACGATGGTGTGGGTCACGGCCGAGTGCTGGTAGACGGCGTAATGGCTGGTAAGCACGAAGTTGGTGAGGCTGCGGTCGTCGCCGAAGGTGGCCGGCTGGCCCAGGTAGGTCTGGTGCTCCCAGGCGTCGAGGTAGCGCATGAGCACGTCGCGGCGGTAGCAGGCCAGGGGGCCGGACAGGCAGGTGACGGTGTCGAAGATGCTCTCGGCGGCCTTGAAGATGCGAAAGCCCACGAAGTAGCGCACGGCCTGCATCTTGGTCAGCAGGTTGGTCCACTTGTTTTCCACTTCGCAGCGGCCGGTGGAGGCCCCGATTTTGGGGTCTTTGAGGGGCTGGACCACGTTTAAGATGGACAGGGGCTGCAGGAAGCTGTCGGAGTCGACGAAGACCACCATGTCGCCGGTGGCCATGCGCGCGCCGGCGGCCATGGCGTGGCGCTTGCCCCGGTTTTTGGGAAAGGCGTGGATGGTGAAGCGTTCGCCGACCTCGTCGTAGATCTTGGCCTGGACCTCTTGCAGCACGGCCAGGGTGCCATCCGAACTGCCGTCGTCGACCACGATCAACTGCAAACGGTCCTCGGGATACTGCTGGTTGAGGCAGCCGCGCACGGTCTTTTCGATCCACTCCTCCTCGTTGAAGCAGGGAATGACGATGGTGACCGAGGGGGTGAACTGCGGGTCCACGGGATAGGGCCGGTACAGGGCGGCGAAGAAAAACCGCGAGAGCAGGTAGAAAAGCGCGCACAGGCCGTAGAGAAATATCGGCACGTCGAACCAGAAGTAGAAGATGCTTTCCTTTTTGATGAACCACACCCCGGTAAGGGTGAGCATGATGCCGAGCAGCGAGGCGGCTTCGAAGTAGCGCCAGCGGCGGCGGCGCAGGTATTCGGTGATGTTTTTTTCGAAGGCGAAGGCCGCGCCTCCCATGGAAGCGTCGAGACGGACCACCCGGGCCGGCAGCCTGACGAAGGACTCGTAGCCTTCGGGCATGGTCCCGGCGGCCAGAAAAAAGCGCAGCACCACCTTGTCGCCCACGCGCAGCTTGCGGTCGGGCTCGATGAGCATGCCGCTTTCGGACAGGTTGATGATGCGGCCCGAGCAATAGCGGTACTTGCCGTTGCCGGAGTAGACGTCGACCTTTCCCTCGGAGAAATAGCGGGCGTCGGCGTTTCGCCGGGAAGCACTTTTGGAGGGGATGTCCGGCAAAAAGCGTCTGTCCGGTTTTTCTCGAGGAAACACTTCCACTTGCGACATTTGCTCTCTCCCAGGGGCGGACGCGGGTCCGCTGGCCGTGCATGACGGGATGCACCCGGTCTGGCGTTTCACTTTTTAAAATTTGCATTCGCGGGGTCTGCCGCCGCGATGGTTGCCGCCTCCGGCCATCGTTTTCCGGACACCCCTTTCCCGCAATTCCAGGCAGGGGAGAATCACTTTATATCCAAGGGCGTTGTTTGCGACGCCAAGACCTTGGTCATCCCTTTTTCTGGTTTCCCCAAAGGGCGTTTGCCGTCTGTGCGCGGGCCGTGGGAAGCGGCTTGCCCTTACGGAAATGCAATACCGGGACCAGCCGCGATCCTTGGGCGGCGGGCATTCCCGGGGGATATGGAAAGGCTGGGGAAAGGCTGCAATCGCCGTCAGGGTGCCGTGGCGGCCGGACGGCTTGCGGAAAAAGAGAGGGGTGCCAACGGGTAGTCGTGACCGGGCGGGGGGCCCGTCCGTCCGGTCACGGCTTGGGGAGGGAGTGTATAAGTCCGTTAATCGGCGTGTTTGTTATTCATGAACATGTCGGCCAGCCAGGAAAGGGCCAAACAGCAGGCAACCACGGTCGATGCAAGGATGATTTTATCGATGAACATAATGGCAACCTCCGATTGCCCTTATGCCTTGCATTCGCCGTGCCATGCGGGGTCAGGCGCTGTCGCGGTCGGGAGCCTTCCGGCGTCTGGGATGGGGCAGCAGGAAATTGAGCAGCACGCCGGCGACGCCGGCCAGGCCGATCCCTTCCAGGTGCATGCCGCCAAGCGAAAACGTCATCTTGCCCATACCGAGGACGATAATGAGCGCCACGATGACCATGTTGCGGGGCTCCATCAGATCGGCGCCCTCGCGCACCAGGGAATTGAGGCCGACCACCATGATGGTGCCGAACAAAAGCAACATGATGCCGCCCATGACCGGGGTGGGGATGGTCTGGAGCAGGGCGCCGAGCTTGCCGACGAAGGCCAGACAGATGGCGGTCAGGGCGGCCCAGGTCATGAGCGCCGGGTTGTAGATCTTGGTCAGGGCCACGGCCCCGGTGACCTCGGCGTAGGTGGTCAGCGGCGGCCCGCCGAGAAACCCGGCCAACGCGGTGGCCACGCCGTCGCCCATGAGCGAACGGTGCACGCCCGGGTTCTCCAGGTAGTTGCGGTCCGTCACCTGGCCGATGGCCAGGATGCCGCCGAAGTGTTCGATGATGGGGGCGATGGCCACGGGCACCACGATGACCATGGCGTCGAGGCTGAAGGTGGGGCCGACGAAGTGCGGCACGGCGAACCAGGGGGCGTTTATGACCGGGGTGAAGTCCACGATGCCGAGGATGAGGCTTAAAAGGTAGCCGGCGGCGATGCCGCACAGGATTGGCACCAGCCGTATCATGCCCCGGCCGTAGATGGCCACGAGCACGGTGACGGCCAGGGAGAAGAAGGACACGGTCATGGCGGTCGGTTCGGGGAAGAGCGCCGCCGCGCCGTCGCCGGTCTTGCCCATGGCCATGTAGACGCCGACCGGGGCCAGGATCAGCCCGATGACCATGATGACCGGGCCGGTGACGATGGTCGGCAAAAGGCGCGACAGGATGCCCACGCCGCGCAGGCGGATGAGCACGGCCACCACGGCGTAGACCGCGCCCACGGCGGCGAGTGCCCCCATGGTCGCCGGCACGCCGTAGGTTTTGACGCAAAACATGATGGGCGCGATAAAGGCGAAGGAAGAGCCCAGGAAGATGGGAATGCGGCCCTTGGTCAGGAGCTGGTAGATGAGCGTGCCCACACCGGCGCAGAAAAGGGCCACGTTGGGGTTGAGCCCGGTCAGAAGCGGCACCAGCACCAGGGCGCCAAAGGCCACGAACAGCATCTGCGCGCCCACGGGGATGTCCCGCGCTCGCAAATTGTAATCACTACCCGGCCGAATCGGGGCCATTACCTTCTCCTTTTGGCCGTGGGGCCGCTATTTGGTGCCGAAAATCTTGTCCCCGGCATCGCCGAGGCCGGGCAGGATGTAGCCGTGCTCGTTTAAGCGCTCGTCGATGGCGGCGGTGTAGACGGCCACGTCCGGGTGTTCGCGTTCGAGCCTGGCCAGGCCTTCCGGGGCGCAGACCAGAAACAGCCCCAGGATGCTGCGGCAGCCGGCTTCCTTGAGCAGGTTGATGGTGGCGATGAGCGTGCCGCCGGTGGCCAGCATGGGGTCGAGGATCATGGCCCGGCGCTTGTGGATCTTCTTGGCCAGTTTGACGTAGTAGCGCACGGGTTCCAGGGTGTCCTCGTTGCGGTACATGCCGACCACGCTGACCTTGGCCCCGGGGATCATGTCGAGCACGCCGTCCATCATGCCGACTCCGGCCCGCAGCACGGGCACCACGGTGATTTTCTTGCCGGCGATGCGGTCCACCTCGACCGGGCCGGCCCAGCCGTTGATGGTGACTTTTTCCGTGGGCAGGGACTTGGTGGCTTCGTAGGTGAGAAGCCGGGCGATTTCTCCGGCCAGCTCGCGGAAGTCCTTGGTGCTGATGCCGTTTTCACGCAACAGGCCAAGTTTGTGGCGCACCAGGGGATGATCGACGATGGTGACGGGCATGGCGCACTCCTCGGTTGGGGGTGGATGGCGGCGGGGGAATTCCGCCGTAATTTGACAGCGTCTTATAAAAAAGCGGGCCGCACCGCCATGCAAACGACACGAACGGTGTCTTGCGGCGGGTGGGACCATGGCTTTGCGGCAACATCCCGGGCGGCAGCGCGTTCGCCAAACCCCGTGCGCAACGTTTCACGAAGGACAATGGGGTTGAAGGCCCTTTCGCAAGCGCGGCCCGCATCGTTTACGGATTTTTGGGCGAAGGGCAAGGCCTGACCGCTCCCCGGGTGCCCGATTTCGGCTGCGGCGACGGTCTTATCCCCTGGTGGGCCGGCGCGATTCTGGCGCGGTGTTGGGCCGGGGGGGGCGTCCGGCTGCCGCGTCCGCTGCCGGGAAACTCCCACTTTTTTTCCGCTGTCCTTTCCGTTGCGGTAAGGTCCCCCTGCATCCCGTCATGTTGCCACAGTATTCCGGGTGGAAACAAAAAAGATGTGCTGGATTTACCGCATGGATGGCACGGATTGCATTTATTGCCGTATGTCATCTGTGACGTTTCAGGTTATTCCAGGCTATTGTTTTGAAAAAACATAAGGGTTGTTCGAATTTGTCGAGGGATTTTATCTGCAACAGTCAATGCTTCCCCATGTTGTTTGCCTACCATATGTCTTCCTGGCGCTATCTTCCCCGGGCGTGCCGCATGGTGTTCTTCGGACACAGCCGCCTTGCTTGCACTCCCCCACGGGGCGTTATAGTTAGGCGAAAAATGATCCGTTCGAGGAGGGTACCCATGAAAAAGATCATCGTTTTGGTTGCCGCGCTCACCCTGGCCCTGTCCGCCGCTCCGGCTTTCGCCAAAAAGGGCAAGGCCCACAAAAAGGCCGCTCCCCAGTCCTGGGAATGCAACGTCGGCGGTCAGACCATGATGACGGCTTCGGTTGGCGAGTGCATGAAGCTCGGCGGCATGGTCACCAACTACCCCGGCCCGGACAAGGCCGCCCCGGTCAAGGCCAAGAAGGCCCACAAGAAGGCCAAGAAAGCCAAAAAGTAAGCGCGGCTGCTTTTGTGTGAGGGGAAAGCGCCGCCGGCCGGATGCATCAGACGCGTCCGGCCGGCGGCGTTTTGCGTTGGCGGGCCGTTTAGCCCAAGGTGTCGATGAGCAGCATGATGTTGAGGGCGATCACCACCGCCGCCACCAGGATCAGGACGGCGTTGGTGAAGGGCCGGTTGGCGTATTCGCCCATGACCGAACGCCGCGAGGTCAGGCCGATTTGCAGCAGGATGGTGATGGGCAGCTGGATGGACAGGGCGATCTGGGACCAGATGAGCCCCTTTAACGGGTCGCCCACGAACAGGATGGCCACGGCCGCGCCGACCAGGGTGATGACCACGCCCAGGCGCGAGTGGCTGTCGCGGATGTCGTAGGGCTCGCCGAAGATGCCGGCGAAGATGCTGCCCCCGGCCATGCCGGCCGTCACCGACGAGGCCACGCCGGCCAGCAGCAGGCTTATGGCGAAGATGAGGCCGGCCGATGGGCCCAGAAGCGGCGTGAGCAGGGACTGGGCCTGCTCCAGTTCGCCGACCGAGGTGCCATGGGTGAAAAACACGGCCGCCGCGAGCAGGATCATGGCGCTGTTGATGCAAAAACCGACCAGCATGGAAAAAAGGGTGTCCAGGTACTCGTATTTGAGCTGGCGCTTGATCATCTCCGGCTTGTCCAGGTTCCACTGCCGGCTCTGGATGACTTCCGAGTGCAAAAAAAGGTTGTGGGGCATGACCACCGCGCCGAGCACGCTCATGACGATGGGCAGCGACCCGGCCGGCAGGCTCGGCACCACCCAGCCCGTAACCGCCGCGCCCCAGTCGAGGTGCACCAGCGACAGTTCGAAAATAAACGACAGCCCGATCAGCGACACGAAGCCGATGATGTAGCGCTCGAGCCGGCGGTAGGACTTGGAAAAAAGCATCCACAGCACGACGACGAGGGTCAGCAGCGTGCCGAGGGCCAGCGGCAGGCCGAAGAGCATGCGCAAGGCGATGGCCCCGCCCAAAAGCTCGGCCAGGGCCGTGGAGACGGCGGCGGCCACGGCCGTGCCCAGGGCCGAGACCGCGACCGGGCGCGGCATGTGCTTGACCGCCGCCTCGGACAGGCAAAGGCCGGTTGCGATGCCGAGGTGCGCGGCGTTGTGCTGGAGCACGATCAGCATGATGGTGGACAGCGTCACCATCCACAAAAGCGAGTAGCCGAAGTCCGAGCCGGCGGCCACGTTGGAGGCCCAGTTCCCCGGGTCGATGAAGCCGACCGTGACGAGAAGCCCCGGCCCCACGTATTTGAAGATCTCAAGGGCCGTGAGCCTCGGGCGTACCCGGTCGCGAAAACGGGCCATGTCGCCGATGGCCCGGATGAGTTGCCTGAACGGATGCATCGTTACGTCTCCCCATGGTGGTAAAATCCACGGCAAACTCTGACAGAAGCGGCAGGCCGGGGCAAGAAAGGCCGGGAGTTTTTCTTGACGGCAATAGTTGTCATAGATATTGTCCGCGCGACAACTATATGGACAGTCGCCATGGATGACACCTTCTTCTTCGATATGGACAACGCCGTGGGCTATGCCATCGGCCATGCCGCCGCCAGGCTCAAGATAGGGCTCAAACGGCGGTTTCTGGCTTCCGGCTTCGACGTGACCCCGGAACAGTGGGTGGTGCTTTATCGCCTGCTCGAGTCCCAGGGCCTGACCCAGTGCGGTCTGGGCGAGCGCACGGTCAAGGACAAGACCACCATCACCCGCATTCTGGACCGGCTGGAGGCGAAAAAGCTGCTCGTGCGCCGCCGTGACAGCCGGGATCGCCGCAGCCAGCGCATTTTCCTGACCCCGGCCGGCGAGACGCTCGTGCAAAGCCTCGTGCCGCTGGTGCGCGGCTTCGCCGCCGAGGTCTTCGCCGAGGTGACCGCCGCCGAGGAGCGCAGCCTCAAATCCGCTCTCGGCAGCATCGAGGCGCGCCTGGACGCCATCCTCGACGCAAAGGACAAACCATGAAGTTTTCTTTCCGCCCCAAGCACAAACCCGATGGGACGCCGGGCAAGCGCAAGCGCATCCTGATCGCGGCCGTGGCCGTGGTCGTCATCGGCAGCTTCGGCTACTACCTGTACGTGCGGGGGCTGGTGTCCACGGACGATGCGTTTATCGACGGCAAGGTCCATCCCATCACGCCGCGTGTGGCCGGCTACGTCGAGACGGTGCCGGTGGAGGACAACCAGCTGGTGGCCCCCGGCGACGTGCTGGTCACCCTCGATCCCACCGACTACAAGGTCGCCCTGGCCCAGGCCAGGGCGGATCTGGCCGCGGCCGAGGCTTCGCTTGCCGCCCTCGATCTCGGCGTGCCGTTGCAGCGTTCCCAGACCTCCTCCAAGGTGGCCTCGGCCCAGGCCGATCTGGAAGGGCAGCAGCGCAGCCTCGACCAGGCCGTCAAGGAACGCGACGCGGCCGAGGAGGCCGTGGCCCAGATCCAGGCCCAGGTGGACCAGGACAAGCTGGACTACACCCGTATCAGCCGGTTGCGCCACCAGGACGTGGTGTCCCAGTCCGACCTGGACGCCATCGAGAACAAGCGCCGGGGCCACGAGGCCGAACTGCGGGCGCTTCGGGCCAAGGCCGCGGCGGCCGGGCGGGGCGTGGAATCGATCCAGGCCAGCATCAAGCGGCTGCGCTCCCAGATCGTCCTGGCCAAAACCGGCGAGGAGCAGGCCGTCATCCAGACCAAGGAGGCGGCGGCCCAGCGGGCCAAGGTGGATCTGGCCAGGGAGAAGGTCCGGCAGGCCGAGCTCAATCTCAAGTACACCAGGATAGTGGCCCCGGTGGCCGGCCACGTGACCAAGAAGCAGATCGAATCCGGGCGGCTGGTGGCGGCCGGACAGGCGCTGATGACCGTCGTGCCCCTGGACCCGGAAGAGCTGTGGGTCACGGCCAACTACAAGGAAACCCAGCTCAAGCGCGTGCATCCTGGCCAGAAGGCGACCCTTGAGGTCGACACCTACCCCGGGCGCGAGATCACGGGCCATGTACAGTCCATCATGGCCGGCACCGGCGCGGTCTTTTCGCTTTTCCCCTCGGAAAACGCCACGGGCAATTACGTGAAGGTGGTGCAGCGCATTCCCGTCAAGATCGTCTTCGACAAGGAAAACGGAGCCCTGCCCAAGCTGCGCCTGGGCATGAGCGTCGTGCCCACCATCCATACCGACTAGTGTCGCGGTCCGTATTTCCTCAACTGTTTTTCAAGGACACGGCACGAGGCCATGGCAGAGCGCGCCCCCAGCAAATGGCTCATCACCCTCGCGGTGATGGTGCCGACCCTGATCGAGATTCTCGACACCTCCATCGCCAACGTGGCCTTGCAGCATATCCAGGGGAGTCTTTCGGCCGGCCAGGACGAGGTGACCTGGGTGCTCACGTCCTACCTCGTCTCCAACGCCATCGTCATCCCCATAAGCGGCTACCTTTCCAAGGTCTTCGGCCGGCGCAACTATCTGTTGCTCTCGGTCGTGGTCTTCACTGTCGCCTCCATGATGTGCGGGCTGGCCACGAGCCTCGGCATGCTCATTTTCTTCCGCATCGTCCAGGGTATCGGCGGCGGCGGGCTCCAGCCCATGTCCCAGGCCATCCTGCTCGAGGCCTATCCGCCCAAGGAACGGGGGCTGGCCATGGCCATTTTCGCCATGGGCGCGGTGCTCGGCCCGATCCTCGGCCCGCTTCTCGGCGGCTACATCACGGACAACTATTCCTGGCGCTGGATTTTCAACATCAACGTGCCCGTCGGCATGCTGGCCATGGTGCTCATCTGGCTCTACATCAAGGACCCGGACTACCTGGAGCGGCGGAAAAGCGGCGACACCGTGGATTATATCGGCCTGGCCCTTTTGAGCCTGGGCCTTGGCAGCCTGCAGGTGGTGCTCGACAAGGGGCAGCAGGACGACTGGTTCAACAACGACTTCATCCTGACGCTTTCGGTGGTCGCCACGCTGTGTCTGACGTCCTTCGTGGTCTGGGAACTGATGCGCAAGGAGCCTATCGTCGACCTCAAGGTGTTTCGGGACCGGAGCTTCGCCACGGGTAACGTGGTCATGTTCTTCGGCTATTTCGCCTTTTTCGGGGCCATCGTGCTGTTGCCGCTCTACCTGCAGAACCTCATGGGCTACACGGCCTTTCTGTCGGGCGTGGTGCTCGGCCCGGGCGGGCTGATCATGCTCGTCGTCCTGCCGGTGGTCGGCAAGCTCACCCAGCGCATCGACGCCCGTTTCATCCTGTTCGTCGGGCTGCTCGTCAGCGCCTATTCCCTCTTCACCATGGCCGGATTTTCCCTGGACATCGACCTCGGCACCGCCATCACCGCCCGCAACATCCAGGCCGTGGGCATCGCCTTTTTCTTCGTGCCGCTTTCCTACCTGACCATGGCCTTCATTCCCAAAAAAGGCATGAACAACGCCTCGGCCGTGTTCAATCTGCTGCGCAACCTGGGCGGTTCCTTCGGCGTGGCTTTCGTCACCACGCTGCTCGCCCGCCGGGCCCAGTTCCACCAGGCCCGGCTGATCGAGAACATGACGCCCTACAACCTGACCTACCAGTCGACCTTCGCGCAGATCAAAGACTACCTGGCTGCCAAGGCGCTGGGGCTCTACGACGCCTCGCAGATGGCCGGGGCGGCCCTTTACAAGCTCATGCTCCAGCAGGCCAACGCCATGGCCTTTTGCGACGTTTTCCACGCCCAGGCCATGATGTTCATGGGGCTGGCCGTGCTGATGTGGATCATGAAAAAGCCGCCCATGGGCGCCAAGCTGGACGAGGGCACACACTGAGGCCGAATCGACGACATTTCGGCAATACGCCGGTTCTTCAAGGCCGCCTTCGGGCGGCCTTTCTTGTGCCCGGGCGGAAATGGGACCCATGGCCGCGTCTGGGGCGGGTAAGGCCTGGCACGATCCTGGCTAGTAGGGTAACAGGACAGCATGGAGCACCGCGCGCCGTCGGCGCGCACCTTTTGCAACCAAGCCGTGCCAACAACAAGGAGCGCTCTCATGAACGCCATCCGCCTTGTCGCCCTGGTCGTTTTGTTCATCGGCCTGATGTTGATCGAATCCGGAAACGGCCATGCCTTCCGGCGCAAGAGTTCGGCGACCGGTCCCCGCGGTCGCACCGTGACCAACGAGGCCACCACCGTGCGTACTCCCGGCGGCTATGGTCGCAGCGCCACCACCACCGGCCCCGGCGGCCAGACCTCCACCCGCAACTCCACCGGCCAGTGGAACCCGGCCACCCGGACCTGGAGCACGGGCAGCACGACCACCGGTCCCGGTGGCCAGAGTGTCAACCGCAATGCCACCACCACCCGCACCCCGGGTGGCTATACCCATAGCGGCACCGCCACCGGCCCCGGCGGCGCCAGCGTCAACCGCACGTCGCAAGGGCAGTGGGACCCGGTCACCAAGACCTGGACCAACACCACCACCTCGACCGGACCGCAGGGGCAAAGCGGCACCGTGACCCGTTCCACCACCGTGGCGCCGTAGGGATTTCCGCCGGCGGACGCGGTCCGGCCCGGGCCGGACCGCACCGTCGGCCGTGCGCCGAAAGGACGCCGCGGCTTCGTCGCAACAGGCGAAGCTGTGGCGTTTTTTGTGGAATAGGTTTCCTTGTGGGGAAAATGAGTCATTAATTCCCAGGTGCGGCAGGGGGGTGTTTCCTCCTTACCCATGGGCGCGAACCCCCGGCTGGCGGCTGTTGGCGCGCGCGCAAGAGGGGCTGGCGGGGTCCTGGCCGGGCGTTCCGGGAAGGGTTGTCTTGGCCTGCTGCGATACGTTTTGGATAACATAGCGCAATAATGGGTGAATCGTGATGGCACGGGAATTGATGCAAAGAAATCCGGCCTGCCGCGCCAGGCATGGCCGGACCCGAACCGGCGAGGCGGATCATGGGCGGCTGGGAAGGAAAAATCGATATCCACAAAGTTTTTGTGCTGCGGCCGACGGCGCCGAGGATCACCTGCGGTGTCGGGGCGCTTGCGGGCCTGGACGGCATTTTGGCCGACATGGCCGCCTCGGGTCGGGACAAGGTGCTCGTGGTCACGGACGCCACGGCCTACACGGCCAGCGGGGCCTGGAAGACGATCCAACCCATGCTCGAGCGCCATGTGGCCTTCGAGCATTTCGAAGGGGTGCGGCTCAACCCCACCTTCGCCAGCTGCGAGGCGGCGGCGCGGCGCGGCCGGGACATGCAGGCCAAGGCCGTGCTGGCCATCGGCGGCGGCAGCGTCATCGACACGGCCAAGGTCGTGGCCGTGCTGCTGCGCCATCCCATCCGGGGCGCGGCGGATTTCTGGGAGAAGGGCGTGCCGGTCACAGCCGCCGCTCCCATCGTCGCGATCAATACCGCCCATGGCGGCGGTTCGGAATGCACCGCCCTGGCCATGGCCCCAACCGACGGCGAGCACCGGCCGGCTTTGCGCTCGCCCCTGCTCTATCCCGCCTACGCCATCGAGGACCCGGCGCTGACGATTTCGCTGCCGGCCAGGCATACCGTCTCGTCGACCATCGACGCCATGACCCACGCCCTTGAGGCGGCCACGGCCATCGGGGCCTCGCCCTATTCCGTGGCTCTGGCCCGGGAAGCGGTGCGGCTCATTGCCGCCTGCCTGCCCACGGCCATTGCCCAGCCCGGCAACCTGGCCGCCCGCTACTGGCTCATGTACGCCTCGGCCATCGCCGGCATGGGCTTCGACGGCGGCATGCCGCATCTGCCCCATGCCCTGGAACATGCCATGGCCGCGCTTTGCGCCGACATCCCCCACGGCGAGGGCCTGGGCATGCTGCTGCCGGCGGTGCTGCGCGCCCTGTATCCCGCCGCGCCGGAAATCCTGGCCGATATCCTGGCCCCCATCGCCCCGGAACTGACCGGCGTGCCCGGTGAGGCCCGCCTGGCCGTGGACAGACTCAAGGAATTCTTCGTGGCCGTGGGTCAGCCTACGGGCATCGGGGCCTATTTCACCGGAGCCGACGTGCCGGCGCTTTCCCGGCTGGTGCTCAAGTCGTCGCTGGCGCGCATGCTGCTGCCCTATTCCCCGATCCGGGCCGACGCCGACCTGGTGGCCCGCCTGTTCCACCAGGCGCTCGAATCGTAGCCGTCTCCCGCTGTCGCTTCGGGCGGTGTGCCCTCGAAACGCTCCCCTGCATTCGGGGGGAAGGGCTTGCGGCCGGGCGTCTACCTGGGGATGTTGGCCAATCCCACCCAGATGAAGGAATAAAACGAGAGGAGGAGCATGCCCACGGCCAACGGCAGGCTCACGGGCAGGGTGCGGTCGGCGGCCTTGGCGAAGCGGGCCAGCATCATGCCGGCCATGGCCCCGATGGGGAAGAGGTAGCGCCCCTGGGCCTGGAAATCCGCGACCCACGAGTGCCAGGTGGACTGGAAGATGGTCAGGCCGGCGAAGACCAGAAAGGTCATCACGGCCGCGATGCCGCCCGGGCCGCCGCGCATGATGAGCGCCAACGCCAGGGCCCCCATAAGCGCCCACAGCAGATAGGCGATGTAGCGGTAGAAGATGAAGGGCGCGTAAATCTTCATGTAGTCGTACACGCCAAACGACGTGCGAAAGGACCAGATGTGCCAGGTCCAGATGGTGAAAAGCTGGGGATAGGTCAGGCCCTGGTCGCGCATGCGCAGGCCCCAGAACTGGGTGCCCGCCTCCTGGGACGAGGGTTTGTAGTCATCCCGGGCGTATTTTTCGGCGTTTTGCGTGGGCACCTCGGGCCGCACCGTGCGGTTGACGTAGACGTTGTAGCCCCAGCGCGCCCCGAAAAGCGCTCCGGCCAGGAGGAACACCACGGCGGCGTTTTTGGCCGCGGCGCGGAAGTTGCCGGCGGCCCGGCCGCACACGCCGAAATAGGCCAGCAGAAAAGCGGCGAAGACGTAATAGTTCTGCTTGGAGATGCACACCATGCCGAGCAACGCCCCCAGCCCCAAAAGCCGCCGGAAGTCGCGATCATGCACGTCGAGTGTCAGGGGAGAGACCGGCGGGTCGAACCCGGCCGCTAAGAAAACCATGCAGAACGTCAGGAAAAAAGGAAAGGCGTCACCATTGAAATAGCTGAAAAGATACCATATTTGTGGCGTTATGAAAAGCGGCACAAAGGCAATCTTGCGCTTGTCCGGGAGCCGTAAAAAAAGCGCCATCAGGATGGCGAAAAGGAAGATGTTGAAAAAGCGCAGGGCCAGATAGTCCTTCCCCACCAGGGGCAGGACGAGATGAGCGAATTTGCCGGCGAAAAAATACACGACATCGAGCTGCTGGAGGTAGGTGACGCCGTAGTTGCTGAAGGAGTGGGCCAGGCGCGGGTCGTCCAGGGCCGGAAAATCCCAGTACTGGATGAAATAGCGCCCGGCGTTGATGTGGTCCAGCTCGTCGGGGTGGGCGTTCAGGCGGCTCTGGACCGCCATGGTGCACATGCAGGCCAGGATGGCGGCGCACACCAGGGCGAACAAACCGTTCTTGAGAGCTGATCTGCCCATGCTCAGGATACGGTTTTGTATACGGCGTCCAGGATGGCCCGCGCGCCCATGGCCAGCACGGAGTCCGCCAGCCGCTTGCCCAGTTCCACCGCGTCGTCGCGGGTGCCGGTGGCCACGTCGCGAAAGGTGCGCCCGGTCTCCGGATCGGCCACCAGCCCGTCCAGGGAGAGCAGCTTGCCGTCGATGACGGCATGAGCGGCGATGGGGACCTGGCAGCCGCCTTCCAGACGGCCCAGAAAGGCCCGTTCGGCGGCCACGGCATCGCGGCTTTCCGGGTGGTCGAAGAAGCCCAGCATGGAGGCTGTTTCGCGGTCGTCGTGGCGGTACTCGATGCCGAGCGCCCCCTGGGCGGCGGCGGGCAGAAAGCGCGGCGGGCACAGGCGCTCGGATTTGGGCGCGGTAATCCCCAGCCGGTTGAGCCCCGCCCGGGCCACCACGATGGCGTCGAACAGGCCGTCCATGAGCTTGCTCACGCGCGTATCCAGGTTGCCGCGCAAATCGGCGATAACGAGGTCCGGGCGCAGGGCGGTGAGCTGGGCCTTGCGGCGCAGGCTGCTGGTGCCGACCCTGGCCCCTTTGGGCAGGGCGTCGAGATTATCGTAGGCCACGGAGAGCAGCATGTCGCAGGGATCCTCGCGCTTGGGCGTGATGCCGACCACGAGCCCGGCCGGCTGTTCGGCCGGCACGTCCTTCATGGAATGCACGGCCAGATCGGCCCGGCCGTCGAGGAGCGCCTCCTCGATTTCCTTTACGAAAAGGCCCTTGCCGCCCACCTTGGCCAGCGGCACGTCGAGGATCTTGTCCCCCTTGGTCTTGATGGGGAGCAGGTCCACGGCCAGGCCGGGATAGGTCTCCCGGAGCCTTGCCGCGACGTGATTGGCCTGCCACAGGGCGAGCTTGCTGCCGCGTGTGGCGATGACGAGTTTATCGCGCATGCGCTGTCCGGACGCCTTGGAAAGCGTCGGTTGGGCCGGCCCTGGCGGACGTGTCGGGTCCTGTCAGGGCCGGCCTGGTTGCCTGTCGGGGATCGCCTCAGTGGCGCAATCGCAAAAACACTAGTGGCAGGTGGCGCAGCTGCCGCCGGAGCAGCCGGCACAGCCGCCGCCCGAGGAGGCGGACGTGGCCGTGCGCGCGCCGGTCTGGCCGGCGCCGGTGCGGGTGCGGCAGGTGGACATGAGTTTCTGGGTGTCGGTCGAGGCGCACTTGGGGCAGGGCGGACATTCGGTGGCCGTGCTGGAGACGATCTCCTCGAACTGGTTCCCGCACTTCTGGCAGGTGTATTCGTAAATGGGCATAGGCTAAGGCTCCTTGAACTGTGAGGCGGGTGTCGGCCCGGGATTATCCCGCGTCGAGGTAGGGGCCGAGTTCCACCACAGCCTCGAAAAGATAATGGTCGGTCAACTTGCAAAGCAGATGGCCGATGGCGATATGGACTTCTTGTATCAGCGCCGTGCGTTCGTGGGGCACGAGCAGGGCCATGTCGCAAAGCGGCACGATGGCCCCGTTGCGGCCGGCGAGCCCCACGGTGACGCAGCCTTTTTCCCGGGCGGCCCGAAGCGCCGCCAGCACGTTGGGGCTGTTGCCGGAGGTGGAGATGCCGACCACCACGTCGCCGGGCTGGGCCAGGGCCTGGACCTGTTTGGCGAAGACCAGGTCGAAGCCGTAATCGTTGCCTATAGCGGTAAGTATGGATGTGTCCGTGGTCAAGGCCAGGGCCGGCAGGGGCGGGCGCTCCAGCTCGAAGCGGTTGACGAATTCGGCGGCCAGATGCTGGGCGTCGGCGGCCGAACCGCCGTTGCCGCAAAAAAGAATTTTGCCGCCCCGGGCCAGGGCCACGGCCATGGTGCGGGCCGCCTTGTCGACAAGGACCGCGTTTTCGGAAAAAAAGCGCGCGCGCAGGGCGTTTGCTTCCTCGGTATAGGCGGCGATCAGCCGCAGGGTCGTTTCCGACATGGATTCCCCCCTGGTCGGCGACGTCGGAAAACGTCGCGCCCGCACCTTCTTAGCCAAAGGCCGCCTCCCTGACAACGTTGGCGTCGACGGCAAAGGCCGGCTTTGAAATCGGCGGGAAAAAGGCTAGGGTCCCTTTCGCCGCAACGGCGGCCGACGCGGACCCATGCAACCACCTTTGTTTAGCCGCATATCGGATGAGCGCTGCATAAGCCTCATCGGCATGGCCGGGGCGGGCAAGACCACCCTGGCGACGCTGCTTGCCCGACGTCTGGGCTGGGCCAGCCTTGATACCGACCGGCTCATCGAGGCCACCACCGGCGAGCGTCTGGCCGATCTGCTTGCGCGCCTGGGGCTTGCCGGCTTCCTGCGCCTGGAAGAGGACGTGGTGGCCGGGCTTGGCGTCAAGCGTTGCGTGGTGGCCACGGGCGGCTCCGTGGTGTACTGCCCCCGGGCCGTGGCCCGGCTGCGGGCGAGCGGGCCGGTGGTCTACCTTTCCATCGATCTGCCCACGTTTCTTTCCCGGGTGGGCGACCCCGGGGCCCGCGCCTTCGTGGTACCGGAGGGATTGACCCTGCCCGACGTCTATGCCGAACGCCAGCCGCTCTACGCGGCGGCAGCCGATGTGACCGTGACCAGCTGCGGCGTCACGCCCGAGGCGTGCGTCGAGGAAATCCTCAAAGGAATAGCTTCGTGACCGTATCGTTTCCCGCTTCCCGTCAGCGGACCGTTTTGGCCAAGTTGGCCACGCTGTATGCCGACATGGACGCGGCCTACGCCGGCGCGGCGGCTGCCGCCGGCCTGTCCTGCGAGGGCTGCGCCGAAAATTGCTGCGTGAGTTTTTTCCAGCACCACACGCTCGTGGAGTGGCTCTACCTGCACAAGGGGCTGGCCGCTTTGTCGGCCGAGCGCCGGGAGCGCTATCTGGCCCGGGCCAGGGATTATGTGGCGTCCGCCCGGGAGGCGCTTTCCCGCGGCGAAACGCCGCGCATCATGTGTCCGCTCAACGATGACGGGCTGTGCGGAATCTACGGGCAGCGGCTCATGATCTGCCGGCTGCACGGGGTGCCCAATGTGCTCATCGGCGGCATGGGCGTGCGGGAATTTCCGGGCTGCGAGCCGTGCCAGCGGCTGGCGGCGGGAAATCCGAACATCAAGGCCATGGACCGCACACCGCTGTTGCGCCGTCTGGCCGGGCTGGAGATGGAGCTGTGGGGCAGCAAGGCCGGCCGGCCACCCAAGGTGGACATGACCCTGGCCGAGATGCTGTTGCGCCGACCGGGGGAGTAAGGCTTAAACCGGAAAGGGAGGAAATATGACGTCTCCACGCCGCTTGGCGGCTGCGCCGCGCGTATTGGCCGCGATGATTCTCGCCGTGGCGATGCTTACCGGCTGCTCCAGCCTTTCCGTGTCGCACCTCGAGTCGCGCCCGGTCATCGCCACCGCGCCGACCGGCATCACCATGAAATTTTGGCGCTTCGAATTTACCGGCGCGCTCTCCGGCGACGCCTACGTCATCCACGGCCGGGCCACGCCCATAACCTCCAGCCTGCCGCCCTGGGTCGACCGGCTGGAAGAACTGACGCTGACCGCCTATCTGCGCGATCCGGCCGGCAAGGTCCTGGCCAGCGCGGAAAAAACCTTCAAGGCTATGCCGCTTGGCCCGGACGCGGTCATTCCCTTCGCCTTCACCCTGGCCCCGGCCGGACAGGCCGCGGGCAATTACGGCATCTCCTTCGGCTACAAGGCCCTCTACGGATCGAGTTCCGCCCGCAACGCCCTGGGCGCGTCCGTGCCGCCGCCGGCCGGCAGCGTGTTCTTCGCCGGCGAAGGCGCGGTGCTCAAGGAGTAGAGGAGAGGAGCAGGAGAAGGAGAAGGGAAGAGTAGGAGGGAAGAGGGTGCGAGAGGGGAAACCCTTTTGCAAAGGGTTCTCCCCTCTCGCGCTCTCCCCTTCCTAAACCTTTTATTGGAACAAATGTGTGCGGCCAACAGGCTGTTACTATTGAAAGTCTTTGGGAAGGGGGTCCGGGGGAAACCCTTTCTACAGAAAGGGTTTCCCCCGGCTCCTTTTTCGACTTACCTTATTATGAAACGATTCCTTCGCATCGGCGGCATCGTGCTGCTTGTGGCTGTGCAGGTGCTGCTGGCGTGTTATATCGTCGACTTCGTGTTTCGCGATTATGAAAAGGAACACGTCTACTCGTATGCCTCCAGGGATGCCGCCAGCTATTCCCTGGAAAAAATGCTGCTCAACGACGTCCACGGCGTTGTCGCCAAGCGCAAGCCGGCCGGCGAGTACCGCATCCTGGTCTTCGGCGACTCCTACACCTACGCCGTGACCAAGCCGGAATACGGCTTTTGCGCGGTGCTGGAAAAAAAGCTCAACGCCATGGGCCTTGGCCGCACGTTCCGCGTGGTCAACCTCGGCTTCCCCTCCATCTCCTTTCCCGACTACCTGGAGCGCTTCGCCTTCTGGAGTCAGGCCCTGGACTATGACGCGATCATCTTCAACATTTATTTCGGCAACGACTTCAACGACGTGCGCAATACGCCCTATGACTCGGCCGTCTTTGCCGCGCATCTGGCCGACACCTGCCGCCGCGGCATGGCCTACGGCCCCTACACCCTGGTGCCGCATCAGTACCCGTTTCGGTTCATGGATTTCGTCAAGGCGCAGGTGCTGTTCAAGTTGCAAAGCGACAAGGCGCTGCGCCGGATGCTCTTTTTGCCCGACCTCGACGCGCTGGGCGTGATGCCGGACGGTGCGGACCCGCGTTACAGCTCGCTTTTGCCCCTCACCCCGGACCAGATGGCCTCGGAAATGCGTTCCAGCATGAAGCCGTATTATAAAGACACCATGTTCGCCTACAAAAACGACCTGCCCTGGTATGCGCTCTTTCTGGCCACGGCGGCCAAGGCGGCCGGCACGGGAAAACCGGTCATGGTCATGCTGTCCCCGCCGGAATGCGCCGTCTCGCCGGAAGTCGGGGCCAAGGCGGCCCGCGCCCTGGGCGAAGACCCGGCCAAGGCGGATATCGGCCTGCCCACCCGCGTCACCCGCGAGCTGGCCCGGCAGGTCGGCCTGCCCCAGGACGACATCTATGACCTGACTCCCTGTCTGGCCGGCGTCACGCCCGGGGGCAAGCGGACCTACACCGGCCGCGACACCCATTGGAGCCCGGAAGGCAACGCCTGGGTGGCCGAGCTTTTGGCCCGTCGCGTCGCCGCAAGCTGGTTCGGCCGCAAGGCGGACCCCGCCGTCTGTGCGCAAGGGCAGCCGGCCTTCGAGCCCATCCCGGCCGGCGAATTGCCGCCTCCGGCCAAGATCGAGGGGCTCGCCGCATCCATCGTGGCCGGTTGCCCGCGTTGAGCCGGCAGGAAGCGCCTTGCCGCCTGCCCCATCGCCCGGGGCGTCCCCCCGTCTGACGGCCTGTGGCCTTCCAGGCGGGGGAAGGGCAGAGTTTACCTACCAAATTGTCATTGTTGGTACGAAAACGTGGGGAAACGTGTTTCCTGGAGGGGCGGCGACAGGGGAAATCGATCAGATCCGGCCATGTTCCTGGGGAAACGTATTTTGGCACGGAGCTTGTAATAACCCGTGCGACCCCAGTTTCCAGGGAAACGGCCGGATGGGGCGTCCTCCTCCTGGCCGGCCGGCATCCCGCTCCATTTTCAGCGTTGGCTTTTGGGTTCCGCGTTTGGTGGCAAGAACGACGTTGCACGGAGCAGCGTCGTTTTTGTTTTTCTGTAACAACGGAATGTTCGTGGTGCCCAAGCCCATGTCCATCAGCGAGTTGGAAAAGCTGCTCATCGACTTCGGCATCGCCAACTGACGCCGCAACAGGCTCCAGTGTGTTTCGCGCCGGGGGGCGGGCCGCCTCCTTCGTCCTCCGGCCGCCTTTTCGCCGATCCGTTCCGCCCCTTTACGGGGCCGGCATGATGGGGTAGCCCCCAAAAAGCCGGAAAAGAACTCCCATGCCCGGCCACATCCGCGCATCGTCGCCGATGGAGGCGCTTCCCCATGCTGCAACGCCTGCTCCTGCTGCTTGCCGCCGCCGCCATGATCTTCACCGGAGTCTGGTGGCTCTATACCGGCGGCCATATCCCACGGCGCGCCAGCCCGCCGTCCCCCGCCGTCGTGGCTCCGGCCATGCCGCCAGCCCCTTCGCCGGCCCGGCCCGCCCCCGGCTCTCCGGCTGCCTGGATCGCCGCGCCCGGCCAAGTGGAACCCTGGTCCGGGGAAATTCGTCTGGGCTTCGCCATGGAAGGCATCATCGGCGCGGTTGGCGTGGCGGAGGGCGACACCGTGCGACAAGGACAGATTCTGGCCCGACTGGCCGGGGAGGAATTTCAGGCTCGGGTCGCGGCGGCCGGACAGGCCCTGGCCGCAAGCGAGGCCCGGCTCGACGACCTTCCGTCATCCGCTGGCAAGAAAGAGCGACAGGACGCCAAAACCGCTGTCGACGCCGCCAGGGCCGCATTGGCCGCCGCCCAGGCCCAGGCCGAAAAAGCCGTGCTGCGTTCGCCCATAAACGGCCGTGTGCTGCGCAGCTTCCGCCGGCCCGGCGAGGTCGTCTCCCCTTCCCGCGATACCCCGGTCCTGACCGTCGGCGACACGAGCCGGCTTCGCGTGCGCGTCGCCGTGCCCGAATGCGACATCGCCCGTCTGGCTGTGGGCCAGCGCGCCGTTCTCATCCCCCCAGCCTTCGCGGGACGCCGCTTTACCGGTAGCGTCTCCCATCTTGCCCCCAGCCTGCGCGGCCCCAAAAACGCCCGCTCCCTCGACGTCGTCATCGCCCTCGACGGCACGCCGCACCTTCCCATCGGCCTGGCCGTGCAGGCCTACATCATCGTTGGCCCAGGCGGAGAAAAGGAGCTGGAGCAGGGGATGCCGCGAGGGGAGAAGGAGAAGGAGAAGCGGGGCTCCGCCCCTGGACCCCGCCGGGGGACTTGATGTCCCCCGGACCCCCTTTTACCGGGTTGGGTTGCTGGGGTGTGGGAGAGGCTGGGGGGTGAGGGTTGTGATGTCTTTGGGTGATGGGACGCCGTATGTTTGTTGCCGCAATCGGCCCGGCGACACGAGGCGCTTCGCGCCTCGACGCCAGACACGATTGCGGCAACAACCGCGCCAGCGGCGAAGCGCCGCATTTTAAGAAGAAGAGTTTTTTTTTGAATGTCGCCCCAACGGGGCGACCGGCGTGGTGGAAGCGGAATTTGTTCGGGACGAGCCTGCCGCGTAAGCGGCGGCACCGTCCCGGCAAATTCCGCTTCCATCTTCATCCAACCGTTTCCCGACAAGCCATCCCTCCCCCGCCCGACCAGAGCCGAGAAGGGGGGACCGGGGGGCCCGTGGCCTCCCGGCGGGGTCCGGGGCAGCGCCCCGGCGAGCCTTCGCCTTAACCTTGGCCCTAGCCTTCGCTGACGCCGGCGGCGGCGAAGGTGGCCATGTTGTTGTAGATGTTGGCGCTGGCGCGCATGAGGAAGATGGCCAGGGCCGCGCCGGTGCCTTCGCCGAGGCGCAGGCCGAGGTCGAGGAGCGGCTTGTGGTCCAGGGCGTTCATGATGGGGGCGTAGCCGGGCTCGGCCGAGGCGTGGCTGACGACGGCGTAGTCGGCCACGTCGGGCGCGATGGCCCGGGCGGCGACGTAGGCGGCGGTGGAGATGAAGCCGTCCACGGCGATGGGGAGTTTGTTGGCGGCGGCGCCGAGGACGAGTCCGGCCAGGCAGGCGATTTCCAGGCCCCCGAGGGCCGCCAGGATGGCCACGGGGTCGCCGGAGTCGATGACCTCTTGGTGCAGTTCGAGGGCCTTGGCCACGACCGCGGCCTTGCGTTGCACGCCGGAGCTGTCGAGCCCCGTGCCGGGGCCGGTGACGGTTTCCGGGTCGAGGAACAGGTAGGCGCAGAATAGGGCGGTGGACGGGGTGGTATTGGCGATGCCCATGTCGCCGGTGCCCAGACATTTGACGCCTTCGGCGGCGGCCTGGGCGGCCAGGGACGCGCCGAGGAGCAGGGCCCTGGTGCAGGTCTCGATGGTCATGGCCGGGCCGGTGGCCAGGTTGGCGGTGCCGGAGGCGACACGTGAGCCGGCGAAGAGGGGATTGGGCGGAAACGGGTCGCCCAGGCATCCGGCGTCGACGACGCGGATATCGATGCCGGCGGTATCGGCCAGGACGTTGATGCCCGCGCCGCCGGCCAGGAAGTTGGCCACCATCTGGCGGGTGACTTCCTGGGGAAACAGGCTCACGCCTTCGGCGGCCACGCCGTGGTCGCCGGCGCAGACGTAGATGCGGGCCGGGTCCACGGTCGGGGGATTGCCGCCGGTCATGGCGAAGAGGCGCTGGGCCAGTTCTTCCAGGCGGCCGAGGCTGCCCCGGGGCTTGGTCAGGTTGTCGAGGTGGGCCTTTGCGACATCGAAAAGGGCCGGGTCCACCGGCCGGATGGCGGCCAGGACCTCGGGCAGGGTCAGCGGCATGAGGGCTCCTTCAGGGTTGGTCGGTCTGGGCGGCGAAGCGCGGCTGGCCCGTGGAATCCAGCACGGCCTGCCAGTATTCGGAGTTGATGTCGATGTGCTTGCGTTCACGGGTGACGAGCGACAGCGGGACGTGGACGTAGTGGTCGTTGACCGATCCGATCATGATGCCGGTCTTGCCGGCCATGCCGGCGTGGACGGCCAGACGGCCGAGGAAGCCGCAGTAGACGGCATCGGCGGTATTGGCCGGCACGGCGCGCACGATATAGCTCGGGTCGATGGACTTGAGCGTGATGGGGAGCTTTTGTTCCTTGAAATGGCGTTTGATTTCGCGGGCGAAGAGGCCGCAGAAATCGCCGAGCACCGGGTTGCCCGAGGGGTCGAAGCGGCCGGTCCGGGGGATCAGGTGCTGGCCCGCGCCTTCGGCGGCCACGATGACCGCATGGCCTCGCGAGCGCAGGCGTTTTTCCAGCACGTCGAGCACGCCGCCCGGGCCGGTGAGGGAGAAGGGCTCCTCGGGCACGAGCACCATGTTGACGTGTTTGAGCCCCATGCTGGCCTCGGCGGCGATAAATCCCGACTGCCGGCCCATGAGCTTGACCAGCCCGATGCCATAGGGCGCGCCGAGGGCTTCGACGTGGGCGCAGGCGATGGACTCGGTGGCCTGTTCGGCGGCGGTTAAAAAGCCGAAGGTGCGCGAGACGAAGTGGATGTCGTTGTCCACGGTCTTGGGGATGCACACGATGCCGATGGCGAGGTTTCGGGAGGCGATTTCCGTTTGTATGGCCAGGGCGGCCCGCATGGTGCCGACGCCGCCGATGAAGATGCAAAAGCCGATGCCGAGGCGTTCCATGGCGTCGACGATTTCGTCCACGGGCTGGGGGCCGCGCGAGGAGCCGAGCACCGTGCCGCCGAACTGGTGGATTTCGGGCACGTTGTCCGGGGAGAATTCCAGCACGTCGTGGCGGCAGGCCGGGATGAAGCCGCGAAGGCCGTAGCGGATGCCGAGGGTGGCGGCCGCGCCGTACTGGTGGTGGGCCTCCATGACGATGGAACGGATGACGTCGTTGATGCCGGGGCAGATGCCGCCGCAGGTGACGATGGCGACCTTGGTCTTGTGGGGCGAAAAGAAGATTTTCTGTCGCGGCCCGGCGTCCTCGAAGAAAACCGGGGTCGACCCGGCGCAGGACACGGAGCCCCGGGTGATGCCGACCAGCACGGCCGCGTCGTCGGGCACGAACGTGCCCACATGCTTGGGGCTGTCGCAGGCGGGCTCGCCGAGGGTTGTCACGGCGGTATCCTCCGGGGTCAGCGCCAGGTCGGGTATGGCATCCTTGTTGTTGCGCATGGCGACTCCTTGCGGCATCACGGCTGCATAACGCAGCCGCTTGTGGTGTTAGCCTTTTGAAACCGGGCCGGCAACCATGCGCCGGCATTCAAGGATAGACCTCGTGGGACGCACATTCGTTTTTTTGCCGCCGTTGCGCACCGTTTCCGGCGGGCTGGCGGTGCTGCTCGATGTGGCCGTGGCGCTTTCGGCCATGGGCCGCGAGGTCAGGCTCGTGTTGCGCGAGGCCGGGGCCACGCCGCTTGCGCTGCCGGCCGATATCCCGGTGGTTCCCCTGGCCGAGGCCGGCATGGGGCCGGGGGACGTGTACCTCGTGCCCGAGGGCTGGCCCAACGCCCTGGCCCCGGGGCTTTCGGCCGGGGCGCGCTGCGTGGTCTACTGCCAGAACTGGGCCTATCTTTTCAACGGACTGCCCGAGGGCGTGACCTGGGACAGGCTGCCGGTGACGTTTCTGGCCGTGTCCGATCCGGTGGCGCGCTATATCGAGCGGGCGCTCGGCGTCCTGCCGCCGGTCTTGCGCCCGGTCATCGACCCGGCCCGGTTTTATCCGCCCGAAGCCAAGCCCGTGCCCGCGCTGGTGCGGGTGGGGTACATGCCGCGCAAAAACAAGGGGCTCGCCGCTATGATCCGGCGGATGGTCGAAGCGCGTGCGCCGCGTACCGGCATGGCCCCCGAATTCGTGCCCATCGACGGCTTGGCGCCGGACGGGGTGGCCGAGGCGATGCGCTCCTGCCATGTCTTTCTGGCCACCGGGTTTCCCGAGGGCTGTCCGCTGCCGCCGATCGAGGCCATGGCCTGCGGCTGCGTCGTGGCCGGGTTCGCCGGGTTCGGCGGCTTCGACTACATGCGCCAGGCAGGTGAGGGCGGCTACGTGCCGAGCCTGCCGCTTCGCGACGTCCCCTGGGGCGGGAACGGATTTTACGCGGCGGACAATGACGTTTTCGGGGCAACGGCGTGTCTGGAGGCGGCCTGCTTGCTGTGGCTCAAGGGCGGCGGGAAGCTGGCGACAGTGCTGGAAGATGCGCGGCTGACGGTGGCGGCGTATGGGGAGTCGTCGCGGCGGGAGGCGCTTTTGGGGATAGGGGAGGGCCTTGGCGCGGCTACAAAAAATTCTTGTACTCCGTCTTGAAAAATTCTCCCAATCTCCGGGCCATGGCTCCGCTGACCGGCCGCCGGCCGGTCTCCAGATCGCTGACCACCGAACGGGTGGCCCCGATGCCCCGGGCCAGCGCCGCCTGGGTCAGCCCCTCGCGCAACCGGTAGGCCCGGACCGCCGCTCCCGGCGTCCAGGAGCCGAAGACCTCATCCGGGGAATACAGGGCGTCATCGTCCAAATCCTCGTCAGCGACCGGAGCCGTTTCGGACGCTTCCGGCAAAAGCGCCACAATGGCCCGAAGCGCCGCGCCAACCCGCTTGGCCTGGGATTCGGGCACGCGAAGTGAAAATTCAACAAAGCCGTCCGTAGTCCGCGCCTTCATGCGTTCCGACATAGGTTACCTCCACCTCCCGCCCTTCGCCGGTTTCCTTCCACACCGCCACATATGTCGGCCGTCCGCGCCGGATATGGCAGTGGTGGCATCCCGGCCGCCCCGTGATCTTGCCATAGTGTGGCCAACCCTGGCGCACAGGGCCGGATGTCTCGATTTCATGGACGAGTTGGCGGGCGATGGCCCGCACCGGCTCGGGCAGCCGTCGTATCTGTTTGGCCACGCGGCCGGAGATGCCAACCCTCCATGACATGACGCAAAATGTACGTATTTATTGCGTCATGTCAAACGGCAGGCCGGGCAGACCGATGTTATTGCTTTAATCTTTTCCGACTCCGGTCTAGTATACCGCGACCGGCCGCGTCTGGCGGCCCGTCGCTCCGCCTTTTTTCCGCCAGACGAGGCCTCCACTTGTACGCAGGAGGTCCTACCAGTGCCCGCTTTCGCCAAACGCATGTCCCAGGTGCGCCGTTCGTTCATCCGGGAAATCCTCAAGGTCACCGCCGATCCGTCCATCATCTCCTTTGCCGGCGGACTTCCGAAGCCCGACCTTTTTCCCATCGGCCCCATGGCCGCCGCCGCCGCCCGCGTATTGGCCGAGAACGGTCCCGCCGCCCTGCAATACTCCGTCACCGAAGGCGAGCCGGAACTACGGGAATGGATCGCCGCCCGCTACAAGGCCCGCAAGGGCATGGACGTCGATCCGGCCAATATTCTCGTCACCACCGGTTCCCAGCAAAGCCTGGATCTCATCGGCAAGGTCTTTCTCGATCCGGGCGACCTGCTCGCCGTGGAGCTGCCCGGTTACATCGGGGCCATACAGGCCTTTTCGCTGTTCGAACCGGAGTTCGCCGGCGTGCCGCTGACATCCCAGGGCCCGGACATCGACCGGCTGACGGAACTGCTCGTTTCCCGAAAAGCCAAGATGTTTTACGCCGTGCCCAATTTCCAGAACCCCTCGGGCATGACCTACAGCCTGGCCGCAAGGCGGGCCGTGGCCGAGGCGCTGCGCGTCTCCGACGCGGTTTTCGTGGAGGACGATCCCTACGGCGAGCTGCGTTTCGCCGGCGAGCCCATGCCGCCGGTGTCGTCGTTTTTGCCCGGCGGGGACGCCTTCCTGCTCGGCACGTTCTCCAAGATCGTCGCGCCAGGGCTGCGCCTGGGCTGGGTGGTGGCCACACCGGAAGCCCTGCCCAAGCTCGTCACCGCCAAGCAGGCCTCCGACCTGCACAGCTCCACCTTCGTGCAGCGGGTGCTCATCCGCTACCTGGCCGACAACGACATCGACGCCCATATCGCCACGATCAGGTCCGCCTACGGCGCGCAACGAGACCTCATGCTCGAGCGCATCCGGGCGGAATTTCCCGAAGGCGTCACCTGCACCGAGCCCGAAGGCGGCATGTTCCTGTGGGTGACGTTGCCCGAGGGCTGCTCGGCCTTTGCCCTGTTCGACCTGTGCATCAAGGAAAAGGTGGCTTTCGTGCCGGGCGGGCCGTTTTTCGTCGATGGCGGGGGGGAGCGGGCCATGCGGCTCAACTTCTCCAATGCCGATCCGGAGCGCATCGTGGAGGGCATCGCCCGCATGGGGCGCGGGATAAAGGCGCTTCTGGCCAAGGCCAGCTGTGCCGCCGTCGCGTAGGGAAAGCGTCGCCATGCCCGCCAGCCGCCTTCCGGGCGACACCATCGCCGCCATCGCCACCCCGCCGGGACGCGGCGGAGTCGGCATCGTGCGGATAAGCGGCCTGCTGGCCAAGGCCGTCGCGACAAAGCTCTTCACCTCGGCCCGGCCGGATTTCGCGGGGCTTCGGCCCTACCGGCTGCACCACGGGACCGTGCGCGACGCTTCGGGCCGGGTGCTCGACGAGGTCATGGCGGCCTTCATGCCCGGTCCCGGGAGCTACACCGGCGAGGACACGGCGGAAATCTTCTGCCATGGCGCGCCGGTGGTGCTGGCCGCCGTCCTGGCCGCCGCCTGCGCGGCCGGGGCGCGGCCGGCCGGGCCCGGGGAATTCACCAAGCGGGCCTATCTCAATGGCCGGCTCGACCTGTCCCAGGCCGAGGCCGTGGCCGAACTGATCGCCGCGCGTGGCGAGGTGGACGCGGCCCTTGCCCTAACCCGCCTTTCCGGCGGCATGGGCGAGGCCGCCCGGGAACTGGGCCGGGCGCTTGGCGAGCTTCGGGCCGGGGTCTGTCTGGCCGTGGATTTTCCCGACGAAGAGGTGGAGTGCCAGCCCAAGGAGGCCTTTGCCGACGGGGTGGCCGCCGTCATGGACCGCATCGACGCCCTGCTTGCCGCCGGACGCCGGGCCAAGCCCTTTCGCGAAGGGGCGGTCGTGGCGCTTTTCGGCAAGGTCAACGCCGGTAAATCCAGCCTGTTCAACGCCTTTCTGGGCACGGACCGGGCGCTGGTGGCCGATCAGCCGGGCACGACCCGGGATTATCTGGAAGAGGGACTCGACCTCGACGGGTTGCCCGTGCGCCTGACGGACACGGCCGGACTGCGCGAGACGCCGGACGCCGTGGAGGCGGCCGGCAAGAAGCGCGGCCGGGACAGGGCCGGCCGCGCGGACCTGGGGCTTTATGTCGTGGACGGCGCGGCCCCGTACGCCCCGGACCCCGAGGCCGAGGAACTGTTGGCGCTCCTTGGGCCAAGGTGCCTGCTGGTCGTGGTCAACAAGGCCGATCTGCCGGCGGCCGAGCCGGGCGCGGCCGAGGCGCTTCGGGCGCGTGGGCTGGAGACGGTGGCCGTCTCGGCCCGCACGGGTTTCGGCCTGACCGGGCTTTTCACCGCCATGCGCGAACGGCTGACCGCGACCGACGGCCTGCCCGAGCCGGGGGCCACGGCCCCCAATGCGCGCGAGGCGGCAAGCCTCGAGGCGGCCCGGCTGGAGCTGGCGGGACTTGCGGCCGATATCCGGGCGGGCGTGCCCTACGATCTGCTGGGGGTGCGCCTCGAAACCGCCGCGGCGCTTCTTTCGGACATCACCGGCGAGACCACGCCCGATGATGTCTTAAATGCCGTCTTCTCGAAGTTCTGCATCGGCAAGTAGGCAGCCCTACCGGTCCAGCTTGTCGCGTATTTCCCTGGCTTCGGCCATATCCGGGTCCTGGTCCAGGGCGCGGCTGGCGTAGTCGTAGGCGTCGTCCTTGCGGTTCCACTTGAGGTAGAATTTGGCGATGTTGAGAAAAGTCTTGGGGTGGCCGCCGAAATTCTTGATCGCCCCCAGATAGAGCTCCTCGGCCTTCTTGAATTCGCCCATCGAATCCCAGGCGTCGATGCTGAGCCGCCAGGCCTGCTGGTCGTTGGGAAAACGTGCGATGGCCAGGGAAAACATCTCCGCCGCTTCGGTCAAAAGCCCGGCTTCCATAAACAGCGCCCCCACGTCGCGTATGACGCCTTCTTCCGCGCCGAACGTCTCCGCCACCCGCCGCAGATAGACCTTGCCCTTGGGAAAACTTTGTTGGGCCAGATGCTCGCGGCCCAGCCGCAGCCACTCTTCCTTCTGGGTGTCGTGGCGCTTGGTGATGCGTTCCTGGTCGCGCCGCTCGGCTTCCTCCATCTTGAGGCGCAGGGCGGTCAGCTTCTTGACCAGGATGATCTCGTCGCCGGCTTTGTAGCGCAGAAAAGGGGAGGTGGTAATGCCGATGCGTTGCAGAAACGCCAGCACCCGGGGGTGGCGGCTGAAATCGTCACACATTTCCGCGAAAAGCAGGTCCACCTCGGAGCGGCCAAGCCCCAGGGCCGCGCCGGAACTCTTGATGCCCAGGGCGTCGTTGGCCGCGTCGATGCAGCGATACAGATCGTCGCGCCGCAGATAGCCCCGGGCGCGGCTGATGTTTTCACGGATAGTACGCGCATCCGCCAGCATGCGCGTACGATCGACCTTGCGATGCATCATGGAGCCTCCCCTTGGCCGTAGCGCGCCTCGAGGAGGCCGCCGTGCTACAACCCTGCCAACGTCTTCAGGCTTGCTTCTTGCTCGCGGACCCAGGCCAGCAGGTCACGCAGGATGGTTGCCGCGTCCCGTTTCGGCTGCCAGCCGAAATCGGCGGTCACGCGCCGGTTGTCGCCGATGTAGATGGCCAGATCGGCCGGGCGGTTGACGGGGTCCTTACGGATGGCGATGGCGTTGCCCGTCATTTCCTCGCACAGGCGCGTGGTTTCCAACAGCGACAGACTGGAAAATGTCCCGCCGCCGACGTTGTACACCTTCCCCTTGGCCTTCTCAAGGTCGCCAAGCTGTATGTCGAGCAGGTCAAAGAGGTCGTCGACGTGCAGCAGGTCGCGCACCTGCTTGCCCAGCCCGCCAAAGCCGATGTAGGACAGGCTGCGCTTGAAGTGATGCGCCTGCACCCACAGAGAAAAGACGCCCTGGTCCACCTTGCCGAACTGCCAGGGGCCGGCGATCACGCCGCAGCGGTTGATTACCGCCCGCACGCCGTACATGGCCTCGTATTCGCGTAACACGAATTCCGAGCACAGCTTGGTGGCGCCATACATCGACTTGGGACCGTTGAGGTCGAAATCGATGTCCAAACCGGCCGAGGACCAGCCGCGCGGGCCGTCGGCGCAGTCCCAGACAAACCGCGACTCCTCTTCACGCACCGGGATGGCATTGATCGGATCGTAGGGATAGACGCGGCTGGTGGAAAGAAACACCACGTCGGCCGCATTCCTGCGCGCCACCTCCAGGCAGTTGATCGTGCCCGTCAGGTTGGTGTTGATGAGGTACTTGGGCGAGCCGCCAAAACCGGCCAGCACCGAAGGCTCGGCCGAACACTCGAGCAGAATGTCGATCTTGTCCGTAAACTCCATGTCCTCGGGATTGCGGATGTCGCCGTGCACGAACCGGATGCCCTCGGCCGCCAGACGCGGCACGTTGAACTCCGAGCCCCGGCGCTTCAAATTGTCCAGCACGATGACCGTAAGCTCCGGATACCGGCGCTTGAAGGACACGGCCAAATTGCTGCCGACAAACCCGGCCCCGCCGGTGACAAGCATCGTCTGGTACTTGGACATGGACATGGAATGGAGACTCCTTTTGGGGATCGAGGAACCGGGGGAGGGAACCTTTTTTTGCAAAAAAAGGTTCCCTCCCCCGGTTC
>NZ_JBLODY010000018.1:0-60609 GCF_047785625.1 Solidesulfovibrio sp. C21 | reverse complement strand
CCCCCGGTTCCGTTCCCCCAAGCCCACCTCACAAAATCTGTTCCAGAAACTTCTGGGTACGGGGGTGGGAGGGGTTGGTGTAGAAGGTTTCCGGCGAGGCGATTTCGAGAATTTCGCCTTCGGCCATGAACACGATGCGGTCGGCCACTTCGCGGGCGAATCCCATCTCGTGGGTCACGCAGACCATGGTCATGCCTTCGCGGGCCAGTTTGACCATGACGTCGAGCACTTCGCCGATCATTTCCGGGTCCAGGGCCGAGGTGGGCTCGTCGAAGAGCATGATCTTGGGGCTCATGGCCAGGGCCCGGGCGATGGCCACGCGTTGCTGCTGGCCGCCCGAGAGCTTGGCCGGGAACACGTCGGACTTTTCCAGGATGCCGACCTTGTCCAGGAGTTGTTGCGCCATGGCTTCGGCCTCGGCCTTGGCCATGCCTTTGATCTTGATCGGGGCAAGGGTCACGTTCTGGAGCACGGTCTTGTGCGGGAACAGGTTGAAGCTCTGGAAGACCATGCCCACTTCCATGCGCACCTTGTTGATGTCGACGGTCTTGTCGTCGAGGTCGTGGCCGTCCACCACGATCCGGCCCCGGCTGATGTTCTCCAGCCGGTTGATAGTGCGCAGCAGCGTGGATTTTCCGGAGCCGCTCGGGCCGATGATGACCACTTTTTCGCCTTGTCCCACGTCGAGGCTGACGTTTTTGAGCGCCACGACGTGATCGAAGAACTTGCTGACGTCCTTTATGCTGATGATCGGGCTATCGTTTGACATGGCTGGACAACCGCTCCTCCATGATGCTCACGAGCTTGGACAGGATCAGGGTGATGATCAGGTAGATCACGGCCACCATGGTGAAGGTCTCGAAGTACTCGAAGGACTCCGAGGCGTATTCGCGGCCGCGCCGCAGCAGGTCGGCCACGCCCAGGATCGAGACCAGCGAGGTGTCCTTTAAAAGCGCGATGAATTCGTTGCCGACCGGCGGCAGGATGGTGCGCCAGGCCTGGGGCAGGATGACGTAGTACATGGTCTGAGCCCGGGTGAATCCAAGCGACCGGGCCGCCTCGGTCTGGCCGACCGGGATGGCGGTGATGCCGGCCCGGAATACCTCGCCCATGTAGGCTCCGTAGCACACGCTCATGGAAATGACGGCCGCGAGCAGATCCGGGACCTGCACGATGCGCCCCAGCGCGTAATAGATGTAGAAGAGCTGGACCAGCAGCGGCACGCCGCGCACGACCTCCACGTAGGTCGAGGCGATGAGGTTGATGTATTTGTTGCGCGAGATGCGGCCAAGCCCTGTGATGAGGCCGAAAATCAGGGCCAGGATGATGGAGCAGACCGTGACCTGGAAGGTGATCAGGATGCCGTCCGGAACGAACCGGAAAATCTTCAGGTAGGGATCGGGCTTGAAATAAAGCAGACAGCCGAGGGTAAGAAGCGCGCCGGCAAAGGAGATGCGCCAGGCCGAAACCAGGCCTTTGTCCGAGGGTTTGGGGATGGCCGCCCCCTCGCCCACGTCGATGATGGTTTTCCCGTCCTCGCCTGGATCATTGCATTGCTTGGTCATGAGACGATTCCGCCAGACACGTCCGCCGGCTTTAAAAGCCGGCGGACGTCAGGTTGCGTTTTACGCGGGCGCTATTTGCCGCCGCCGATCCACTTGGCAAGCAGCTGCTTGTCGATGCCCTTTTTCTTGACCGCCTCAATGCCCTTGTTGATCAGGTCGAGGTCTTCCTTGTCGCCCTTTTTGACGGCGATGCCGTAGTACTCGTCACCGGCTTCGATGATGCAGGCGATCTTGAGCGAATTTTTGTACTTCTCGTTTTGCAAGGCGTACTGGGCGGCGACGGGATCGTCGCAGACCACACCGTCGATGCGGCCGTTGTAGAGGTCTTCGAAGGCCAGGCCGACCTCGTCATAGGACTTGTCCTTGACGCCCTCGGCCTTCTTGATGGCGAAGTGGCCGGTGGTGCTGATCTGGGCGCCCAGGGTCTTGCCCTTCATGTCGTCGATGCACTTGGCCGGGGACTTGGCCGGAACGACCAGGGCCTGGCGCACCTTGAAATAGGGAGTGGAGAAATCCATGGTCTTTTTGCGTTCGGGAGTGATGGTCACCGAGGAGCAGATGGCGTTGTACTTGCCGGAGGCAAGGCCCGCGAAAATGCCATCCCAGGGCACGGCCTTGAATTCCGCCGTGAACCCGGCTTCCTTGGCGGCGGCCTTCATGTACTCGATGGCGTAACCGGTAATCTGCTTGTCGGCGTTGACGAATTCCATCGGCGGCCAGGTGGCGTCGGTGGCGAAGACGATGGTCTTGGCCAGGGACGGCGAGGCGGTCATGGCCACAAGGGCCAGGGCCAAAACAAATTTTTTGACCATGGAGAACTCCTGTTGTTGGAAGTGGCAAGACAAAAGGGACATCCCCAGCGCAACGAACGGTGTGTCACGCCCTTGTGGCCGAAAAAACACCAAAATTCAAGCCGCGAGGCTCCATATTTCACCTCTCTCGGACTATTTTACGCCTTGTCCCCGTGCTGCCAATTTTGACAAAAATCCGCAAATTTCTCCAGATTATCGGGGAAATCCGCCCGGCCGAACCCGATGCGAAACCGGTCCGGCCACTCCTCGCCGTACAAACGGCCCGGCAGGAGCAACAGCCCGCCGCGCTCCAGGGCGGCCCGGCAAAACCCGTCGGCGTCCCCGGACACGAGTCCCGGAAAGGCGGTCAGCCCGCCGCGCGGCGAAACGTAATGGAAAAGGTCCGAGCGTTCGTGAAAAAAAGATTCCAGCAGCAGACGGTTCTTGGCCAAAAGCGCCCGCAGGCGCGAAAGCAGGGCCTCCTTGGCCGCAAGGGCGCACACGGCCAGATACTCGGACGGCGCCGAGCCGCAGATGGACAGGTAATCCTTGACCGTGGCCATGCGCGACAGAAACTCCCGGTCCCGGCAGGCCACCCAGCCCACCCGCAGTCCGGCCAGGCCGAAGGATTTCGACAGCACGCCAAGCGAGACAGCCCCGGCATCGAGGTCGCAGGCGGCAGGCAGCGTCGCCACACCTTCGGCTTCGGAAAAACGATACACCTCATCGGAGAAAACGCGCATCCCGCGCTCCCGGGCCAGCCCCATCATGGCAGCGAAGACTTCCGGCGAGGGCATATAGCCCGTGGGGTTATGGGGAAAATTGAGCACCAGCGCCCTGGCCCGGTCCCCGAACAGCGCGCCGAGTTCCCCCATGTCCGGGGCGAAACCCCAGGCCGGATCGCAGCGCCAGGGAGCCACCCGGCAGCCCAGGCTCCCGGCCACGTCGGAAAGGGACTGGTAGCAGGGCGTTGGCACCACGACTTCGTCGCCCGGGGCAAGGGCCGCCTGCATGAAAGTATAGATGGCCTCCTCAGCCCCGACGTGCACCAGCACGTCGTCCGGGGAAATGGTCGTATAGAGCCCGGCAATGGCTTCCCGCAGTTCGGGCGCGCCGCGGGAGTCGGTATAGCCAAGGCGCAGGCGGGCAAGGCCCTCGGCCGATCCGGGCACGAGGTCGAGCAGTTCGGCCACGCTTATGGTCTCGCCGTCCGAGGCGCACAGCAGGCTTGGAGCGGTGAACTCATGACAGGCGAAAAAACGTTCCAGACGAAATGGGGGCAAGGGCACGGCGTTTGCTTTCCTTTTCAAGGATGGATAGGTTGGGGGATCGAAAACAAGCGGACATACCCATGAATCACGCGGTCGGCAAGGTTCTTTTGGTGGTGGGGCTCGCCGTGGCCTGCCTGGGGCTGGCGGTCCTTCTCCTGGCCGACCGGCCGGGATTCTGGCAGGGGCTGTGGCAGCGCCTGCCCCTTTTCCGGCTGCCCGGCGACATCCGCTACCGGGGCGATGGGTTTTCCTTTTATTTTCCCTGGGTCACCTGCCTTGTGGTGAGCATCGTCCTCACGGTCTTGGCCTGGATCTTCCGCAAATGACAATCGGCGCCTGCGGCATGGTTGCGATTGTCCACCGCACTTTTTTGTGCTAGCGACTGCCCTTCACCATGGCATTCGACATCGTCCAGTTCTTGCGCACCAACAAGACCCTCACCATTTGGGCCGCCTTTTTCGGGCTGGTCTGGCTGGCCAATTTCTATGGCCTGTTCGGACTGGTCTTCATCACCTACATCCTGTGCTTCCTTTTCAACGGCCTCATCCACACCCTGGCCGTCAAAACCCGGTTGCCGCGCACCCTGTGGGCCGCCGTGGTCTATATCGTGTTCGTGACCGTGGTGCTCACCATCGTCTCCTCGGTGCTGCCAAAGCTCGGCAGCGAATCGACGTCGTTTCTCAAAAAGCTGCCCGACACCCTGGAGACCCTGCGCGGCCACCTGGACAACTGGGCCTGGCTGGCCCCGGACATGGCCGCGCCCATTGCCAAGGTCAAGGATTACCTGAGCCTCGAGGCCCTGGTCGGCGTCAAGGCGCAGACGCTTTTCACCATTGCCGTCAACTCCTTCAACCAGATTTCCACCTACGTTTCGACGTTCCTTCTGGGCACGCTTTTCAGCTTCCTCATCATGCTCGACTTCCCCAACCTCAGGGCCAAGACCATCTCCCTGCGCGATTCCCGGCTGCGCGACATCTACGACGTCACGGCCCGCAGCGTGGTGCGTTTCGCGGTGGTGGTCGGCATGGGGTTTCGCGCCCAGATGCTGATTGCCGCGGTCAACACGATACTGACCGCCATCGGGATGCACTTCCTCGGCATCGAACCCGTGATGCTCCTTTCCACGGTGGTTTTTTTCTGCGGTCTGATCCCGGTGCTCGGCACGTTCATCTCCTCGGCCCCCATCGTGCTCGTGGCCGTCAACACCACGGGCCCCCACCACGCCCTGTGGGCCATCGTCATGATCATCATCGTGCACACCATCGAGACCTACATCCTAAACCCCCGCATCGTGGCCGCCATGTTCAAGATCAGCCCGCTCGTCACGCTGATGATCCTCTACGTGGGGCACAAGCTCTTCGGCTTGTGGGGCATGGTGCTCGGGGTGCCGGTGTCGGTGTTCATCTTCCGCTACGTCATTTTGGGCAGCGACCTGCAGAAATGCCTGCCCGGGGAAAAAAGCGCCTCCTGCCAGCCGGGCGACGCCAACGCGAAAGCCGGCCACGGAAAAAAATAAGTATGCGACGGTATCTCCCCCGGCTGGCAATGTGGCTGGTCGTTGTGCTGTGCCTGGCGCTGCCCGGACTGGCCCGCGCCGGACTCGAGGAAGGCAAGAAGGCCTACCGTGACGGCGACTACGCCAAGGCCCTCGAGGAATTTCTGCCCCTGGCCGACGCCGGCGACGCCGCCGTGCAAAACCAGGTGGCGGCCATGTACTACACGGGCCTCGGCGTCCCGCAGGACTATGCCAAGGCTGCGGAGTGGTTCAAAAAATCGGCTGCTTCCGGCAATCCCGACGGCCAGTATTGCCTGGGCAAGCTCCTCTACTACGGCCAGGGTGTGCCCCAGAATTTCGAGGACGCGGCCAAGCAGTTGACCGAGGCCGGGCTTGCGGGCAAAGGCGGCGCCCAATACCTGCTCGCCACCTTGTATCTGTACGGCAAGGGCGTGGCCCAAAATCCGGTCAAAGCCTATTTTTGGTCCCTCCTGGCCGCCGGCGCCGCCAACCTGCCGCCCGAGGACAAGCCCGGGGCCCAGGCCCTGCGCGACCAGATCCAGGGCATGCTGACCCAGCGCCAGATCGCCTCGATCAAAACCATGGCCAGCGAATGGGCCCCCCGCAAATAAGAGAGAAGAGAAGATAGAGAAGAAGATGCGAGAGGGGAAACCCTTTGAAAAGGGTTTCCCCTCTCGCGCTCTCCCCTTCCTCAACTTTTTCCCTGGGTAGGCTGTGGACGGAAGAAGGGCTTTTCGAGAAGACCTCGGAAAGCCGTTGAGATGCGCTGACAAAGGACCTGAAATTGCGGGTCCTAGTCGATCAGCGACAAATGCTGGAACTTGCGGCGAAAGACCGCTTCGCGTCCGAGCCCCTCGGGATTGGCCACGGCGTGCTGCACGTAGCGAAGCGTCTCCTCGTAGAGACCGGCGAACTTGTAGGGCGTGATGAAGTGGGTGCGCACGGCGGTCAGGATGTTGCCGTAGAGCAGCAGCGCCGTCTTGCGCACCGGCAAAAGACGAATGGAACCATCGTCCATGCCGCGCTTCAAGTGGGCTGCGATCTCGTCGAAAATCAGGTCGAACTTCTCCGCCACAAGCGCCTTGTGGTCTTCCCCGCCAAGCTCCCCGAACGGCGAACACCGAATGAGCACCGGAAACGTCTCGGGATTGTCGAGGGTAAAGCGCAGATAGGCCCGTATAAACTGGGTCAGGGCATCATAGCCTGACTCCGCATCGCTCGCTTCCTCCCGTACCCGGGTCAGAAGCCGCCCGATCATGTCGAACCCGGCGGTGATGAAAAGGTTCTCCTTGCCCCCGAAATGATGGGCCACCAGCCCGAAAGCCACCCCGGCCTCCTCGGCGATCATTTTCATGGTCGTGTTGGCAAAGCCGTGCCGGCCGAACATGGCCTGGGCGGCGCGCAGGATGCGCTCCTTCTTGCCGGCCCCGCCCGAAACCGCATCACCCCCCGCACTCGGTACGAAAGGCTCCATCTCCCGAGCGGAAGCGTCGGGTTCGAATGGCGCGTTTGACGTTTCATTTTGAGATCGTTTCATGGAGAGTCGCACCTTAGGGCACTCGCCGGCCATTGGCAAGACTGGCGCAATCAGCTGGAACCCCAGTTTTTTTTCTGGGCTGATTGACCAATCAATCAACCCATGTTACGCTCCTTCCACTGCAATGCACCCGTCCGCCACGTTTTCCCGCCATGCCGTTTGCAGGGAGAGCGCCCGGCCCCGACGGTTCCGGCCACCCCACGTGGCGACCGCGCATTGCCCCCGCGCGCAGTCGCGGTCCGGTTCTGTGAGAACGCACCCAGACAATGAGGCGAACGTGCCCGACGCTCCCGGGAAGCAGACTCCGGAGCGCGGACGCGAAGGCCGGACGGTTCCATGCGGAATCCGCCGGCATGGCATTGTTTCCTTAACGTAGAGGGGGGTTTTGTGCGTCAGTATCACACAGCCAACAAGGTCGGTTTCTTCCTTGGCCCCGTGGTGTTCATCCTCTTGCTGCTCATGCCGCTGCCGCCGGGCATGAAGCCGGAAGCCCAACGCGTGGCGGCCGTAACGGCATTGATGGCCATCTGGTGGATCACGGAAGCCATTCCCATTCCGGCCACCAGTTTGCTGCCCATCGCCTTGTTTCCGCTCCTCAAGATCATGCCGTCCAAAGCGGCCACGGCGCCCTACGCCGACCACCTCATCTACCTCTTCATGGGCGGCTTTTTCATCGCCGTCACCATGGAGCGCTGGAACCTGCACCGGCGCATCGCGCTCAAGACCATCAAACTCGTCGGCGTAAGCCCCAGCCGCATGATCTTCGGCTTCATGGCGGCAACGGCCTTTCTGTCCATGTGGGTAAGCAACACCGCCACCACCATGATGATGGTGCCCATCGGCCTGGCCGTCATCCAGCAGGCCTTCGGCTTCGAAGGGCATGACCTCAAGCACGGGACCGGCTCGGGCCCGGAATACAACTTCGGCACGGCGCTCATGCTCGGGATCGCCTACGCCGCCTCCATTGGCGGCGTGGCCACCATCATCGGCACCCCGCCCAATGTCATCATGGTGGCCATGATCGGCAAAATGTACGGCCAGCATATCGGCTTCGCCCAGTGGATGGCCTTCGGCGTGCCCCTGGCGCTCATCACGCTGCTCTTCTGCTGGTGGTTGCTCACCCGCGTGCTGTTCCCCATGGGCGATCTGGCCCTGGCCGGCGGCGCTGACATTATCGACCACGAACTCGAACTGCTCGGGCCCATGAAGAAAGAGGAAAAATGGATCGTGGCCGTGGGCTGCTTCGTGGGCTTCTGCTGGATCGTGCGCGGCTTCGTCAAAATCCCCGCGCTCAGCATGGTCCACGACGCCACCATCGGCATCGTCGGCGCGCTGATCCTCTTCGCCCTGCCCACGGACTTCAAGAACGGCAAATTCCTGCTGGACTGGAAGACGGCCGTCAAGATCCCCTGGGACGTGATCCTGCTCTTCGGCGGCGGCCTGGCCATCGCCAACGGCTTCACCAAGACCGGCCTCGCCGACTGGATCGCCGGCAACCTGTCCACCCTGCAGGGCATGGCCCCGATCCTGTTCGTCACGCTGGTGGTGACCATCACCATCTTCATGACGGAACTCACCTCCAACACCGCCACCGCCACCCTGCTCATCCCCATCATGGGCAGCGCCGCCGTGGCGCTCGGGATCAACCCCTACGCCACCATCATCGGCGCCTGCGTGGCCGCCTCCTTCGCCTTCATGCTGCCCGTGGCCACGCCGCCAAACGCCGTCGTCTTCGGCAGCGGCTGCGTCAGTATAGGACAGATGTGCAAGGCCGGATTCTGGCTCAACGTGTTCGGCATCTTCATCATCACCTGCATGACCTTCTACCTCATGCCGCTTCTGTGGGGCATCGACCTGTCCCACCTGCCCGCCTGGGCCATCACGCCGAAATAAAGCACCGGCCGGGGCTCCGCCCCAGACCCCGGCAGGAGAGGCTCCGCCTCTCCTGCACCTCTCCGCCGGGGGGCTTGATGCCCCCCGGTCCCCCCTTCACGCTCGGCCGGGCGAGGCTACGGCGGGTTGGCGGGAGGCCAGACGTTTGTTGCCGCAATCGGCCCGGCGGCACGAGGGGCTTTCGCCCCTCGACGCCGGCCACGATTGCGGCAACAATCACGCCAGCGGCGAAGCGCCGCATTCAAGAACCAGTCAAAAAAAATTCAGGGAACTTCAAACTTGTCGCCCCCTTGGGGCGACCGGCGTGGTGGAGGCGGAATTTGCTCGGGGCGAGCTTGTCGCGAAGCGACATGCCCGTCCCGACAAATTCCGCCTCCATCTTCTCGACACTTCGCCCTCCGGCCCGCCAGCCAAGCCTTCCGCCCAGCCAAAGCGCACCGGATGGGGGGTCCGGGGGGCCTTCGGCCTCCCGGCGGGGTCTGGGGCAGAGCCCCAGTCTCGGGGCCAGGGCAGCGCCCTGGCAGGCGAAACCGCGCCGCTCGACAGCTAGGCGTTGCCGCAGGGACCGGAGTGGCCTTCGTGGCTGCCCTTGCGTTCGAAATCGGTGAGAAAATCGAGCAGTTTGTTGGTCTTGCCGACATTTTCCGTATCGCCCAGTTCCTCGAAGATGGCCACGGCCCGGGCGTACCAGACCTTGGCGGCTTCCAGGTCGCCCTGGTAGTGGGCGACGAGCCCGAGCTGGTGGCAGGTCCTGGCTTCTCCGGCAGTGTTGCCGGTTTTTTCCTCGAGCTCCAGGGCGCGCTCGTAGCATGCGACGGCCTTGGGGTAATCCTCGGCCATCTGGGCCACCACGCCGAGCTGATGGCAGGTGACGGTGATGCCGCCCTCGAGTTCTTCCTTTTCGCTGATGGCCAGGGATTTTTCCAGCCATTCCCGAGCCTTGGCCAAATCACCCATTTCCTGGCTGGTGAGTCCCAGGTTATGCTGGCTCATGGCCTGTCCCACGGCATCGTCCAGGGCGAGGAAGGCTTCGAGGGCCTTGAAAAAACCTTCCCGGGCGGCATCGAACTCCTTGCGCTCCAGGGCCTCCAGGGCGGCCTGGTGGATGGCTTCGGCCTTGGCGAGGGCCGCGTCGTCTTGTTCGGGTGTGTGCACGTCTGTCCTCCCGCGCGCCGGCAGCGGCCGGCCGGTTACGATTGATGCTTGCGCCGCACGGCTGGGGTGACGGTCTTTTCCGGCGAGGTCAAGGCGTTTGGCCGCCCCCGCCCGGATTCCCGCTTTTTTTCGGGGGACGCAGGCAGGCCAGCACCCGCTCCTCGGCGTCCCGGGCCGCTTCGCAGGCCAGGGCCGGGATGTCGTCCGGCGCGACGTAATGAATGGCCCCGCAGGGACACATCTGGGCGCAGGCCGGCTCCTGGCCGATCTGCCGGCGGGCGGCGCACAGGTCGCATTTGACCACCATGACGCCCTTGTCCGTCTCGAAAACGGCCATGTAGGGGCAGGCCAGCATGCACTGGCGCGATTCGCAGCCCCGGCACAGCATGGGCTGGAGCACCATGGCCCCGTCCACGTCGCGGCGGATGGCCCCGCGCTTGCAGACCTTGGCGCAATTGGGCTCGGCGCAGTGCCGGCAGTACAGTGGGGCCATAAGGCCCGAGACGGCTCGGATCATGTGGATGCGCGGCACGTCGTGGACGAACCGGCAGACATACTCGCAGGTCTCGCAGCCGATGCATTTGGAATAGTCGATGTAAAGCGTCTTGCGCGCGGTCATGGTGACGTCCGTCCGTTACAGCCCGCGCACCCGGGGCGCGTCCCGAAAGCCGCCGCCCGGGAAGCGGTCGGCCTCGCGGCTGATAAGCTCGTCGGCGGCGAATTCCGTCTGCCGGTTCTGGGCCTTGAGCTCCAGCCAGTTGCCAAGGGAACGGGCCGCCCGCAGCCCGGAATAGACGGCCTTGCCGATCTTGCTCGGGCCGGTTAGGGCATCGCCGGCCACGAACACGTTTTCGATGGCCGTCATATTGAGCCAGCGCACCTCGCCCTTGCGCACGGATTCGAGCCCGAGCTCCTTGGCGAAGGGAGGCGTGGCCACCTCGCCGATGGCCGCGACCACCAGATCGGCCGGCAGGCTTTCCACCGCCCCGTCGCGCCTGAATTCGATGCCGGCGACCGCCTCTTCGCCCGACACGCGCACCGGCACGCAGCCTTCGTTCCAGGTGACGCCCGAATGCTCCAGGCGTTCGATCTCGAGGCTGCCGCAGGGGGCCTCCGCGCGGCTGCGCCGGTAGAGCACGTCGACCGACGCCGCGCCCAGGGACACGGCCCCATGGGCCACGTCCACGGCCGAGTGCCCGGCCCCGATGACCACCACCCGCCGGCCGGCCACGTCCGGGGCCTTGACGTTCGGGGCGCAGTAGTGGGCGGCCCGGATGGGAAAGAGGAATTCCAGCCCGGACAGCACGCCCGGGAGTTCCTCGCCCGGGATCTCCAGCCGGCGCGATTTCCACGAGCCGGTGGCGATCATGATGGCGTCGTGCTTTTTGACCATGTCGCCTAGGCCCTTGACCTCGGTTGCGAAATGGTCGCCCTCTTCCTCGAAAAGCGGCGCGCTGCAACAGATTTTCGTGTGAGTGTGAAAGACCACGCCGTAGCGCCTGGCCATACGCAGGGTACCGGCCTCGATGCGTTCGCGGGGGATGCGGTAGCCGGGGATGCCGAAGAGCATGAGCCCCCCGGGCTTGGGCATCTTGTCGTAGACCTCGACCGCATGGCCCAGGCATGAGAGATACCCGGCCGCCGCCAATCCCGACGGACCGGCTCCGATGATGCCGACCGAGGCCCCGCTCGGCGGGGGCGGCTCGTCGCACAGGAAATTGAAATTCATGGCGTCCATGAAAGCCTCCGGTTCCGATGCCAGGATATGCGAAAGACCGTGACTGCACAACGGTCGGATGACTTTCCCCCGCCTTTGTGCCACGACCTGCCACACGTCCAGGGCCCAAAGCCATCGGAGGAAACCATGTCCGGCATCTACTGCAAACTGATCGGCTCGGCCGTGCTGTGGGGCGGCACATGGGTGGCCGGGCGGATTCTCGGCCGGTACATGGGGCCTTTTTCCGCCGCGTTCATGCGCTTTCTGCTCGCTTCGATCTTCCTGGTCTTTCTCACGGCGCGCCTGGAAGGCCGGGTGCCGAAGCTCACCCGCCGGACCCTGCCCTGGCTGCTGCTCCTGGCCGCGACCGGCATCTTCGCCTACAACGCGCTTTTTTTCGCCGGGCTGCGCACGGTGCCGGCCGGCCGGGCGGCCCTGATCGTGGCCTCGATTCCGGCCGTGGTGGCGCTTTTTTCCGCCCTGCTCTTTCGGGAACGCTTCACCGTGGCCAAGGCCTGCGGCATCGCGGTCTCCTTCGCCGGGGTGGGGCTCATCGTTTCCGGCGGCGATCCCGGGGCGCTTTTGCGCCAGGGACTGTCCTTCGGCGATGTCTGCATTTTCGGCTGCGTGCTGACCTGGGCCGCGTATACGCTGGCCGGGAAAAAGGCCATGGAGCGGGTGGCCCCGTACGGCGCGGTCACCTGGTCGTGCATTCTCGGCGCGGCCATGCTCCTGCCCCCGGCCCTGGCCACGGGGCTTGCCCGGGACGTGGCCGGCGCCGGCGTCGTGGCCTGGGGCTGCCTGCTTTTTTTCGGCATCCTGGCCACCGGCTTCGGTTTCTCCTGGTACTACGAAGGGGTGCGCGCCATCGGCCCGACCAAGGCCGGGGTGTTCATCAATCTGGTGCCGGTCACGGCGGTCTTTCTGGGCTGGCTGCTTCTCGGCGAGCCGCTCTCCTCCTCCCTGGCCCTTGGCGGCACGCTGGTGCTGGCCGGGGTCTGGCTGACCAACCGGAAAACGAAACCATATGAAAACCGATAACCGTCTTGCGCTTTCACCCGCTTGCGGCTACAGCATAGCCACTTTTCCCGTCCCGGAGACCTTGTTCATGGATACGCCCACCACCCCGGCCGATGTCCTGGTTGTTGACGACGCCCCGTCGAACCTGGCCATTTTGACCGAAACGCTGCGAAACGAATTCGCCGTGCGTATCGCCACGAGCGGTCCCGAGGCATTGCGCCTCGTGTGCGACACGCCGCCGGACCTCATCCTGCTCGACATCCTCATGCCGGAGATGGACGGCTATGAGGTTTGCCGCCGTCTCAAGGCCGACTTTTCCACCCGCAACATCCCGATCATCTTCCTCACCGCCAAAAACGAGGTGTCCGACGAGACGTTGGGTCTGGCCCTCGGGGCGGTGGACTACATCACCAAGCCCATCACCGTGCCCATCGTGCAGGCCCGGGTCCGCGCCCATGTGGAACTCAAACGCCGGGGCGACCTGCTCGAGACGCTTTCCATGCGCGACGGGCTGACCGGCATCCCCAACCGGCGGCGTTTCGACGAATACCTGGATCAGACCTGGCGTCACGCCATGCGCTGCAACACCACCCTGTCGATGATCATGGCCGACATCGACGACTTCAAGGCCTACAACGACGCCTACGGCCACATGGCCGGCGACGAATGCCTGCGATCCGTGGCCCGGGCCCTTTCCGACGCCTTGCGCCGCCCCGGCGATCTGGTGGCGCGCTTCGGCGGCGAGGAATTCGCCGTGGTGCTCGAAAACACCGACCTTCGCGGCGCGCTGCATCTGGCCGAGGCCATGCGTTCCGCCGTCATCGACCTCGACATCGGGCACGAGGATTCGCGCGCCGCCGAGGTGGTCACGGTGAGTCTTGGAGCGGCAACGCTCACGCCCAAGGCCGGCATGACGCCCGAGGCGCTCATCGGCGCCGCCGACCGCATGCTCTATGCGGCCAAGCAGGCCGGACGCAACCGGGTTCTTGGCGAAATGGCCCTTTAGGCCGCGTCCACGCCTTCCCACAAGCCCCTTCCCCATGCGCCGCGCCCTTGCCCGGATGCGGCATCTCTGCTATCCGGTTACGGTTCCGTAACGCCGCATCGTCTGTCCACGCCGGAAGTTCCGGCATCGTCGGTTTCGGCCCAGGCCCTCACCTCGCCACCTCAACCCGGGAGCGTACCATGCGCAAGCGTCTTGGCCTTCTTCTGGCCGCACTGGCCGTCTTTGTCCTGTGCTTCGGCGGTCTGGCCGCGGCGGAGGAAAAAGTCTACATCAACGGCATCGATTTCGGCTTTCCGCCGTTCGGCTTCGTGGACAAGGACGGCAAGCCCTCCGGCTTCGATGTCGAGTCGCTCAATTGGATCGCCAAGAAAATGGGCTTCAAGGTCAAGCACCAGCCCATGGACTGGGACGGCATCATCCCGGCGCTTCTGGCCAAGAAAATCGACATCATCGCCTCGGGCATGAGCGCCACGGCCGAGCGTGCCGAAAAGGTCGCTTTCTCCATCCCCTACTATGAAGTCACCCAGGTTCTGGTGGTCCCGGAAAAGGACAACACCTCCCTGGCCGACATACTGCACTCCGGCAAGAAGATCGGCGTGCAGCGCGGCACGGTCACGGCCAAGCTACTCGAAGAGTTGGTCACCAAGCCCGGTTACAAATTCGAGGTCGTGCCCTACGACTCCACGGACCTGTCCCTGGAGGACCTGAAAATCGGCCGCATCGCCGGCTCCGGCATGGACAGCACCATCGCCAAGGAAGCCATGAAGAACCCCGGCTACAAGATCGCCGGCACCTTCGACGCCAAGCCGGAGAAGTACGGTTACGCCATGCGCAAGGAAGACAAGGAATTCCAGAAGAAGATCAACGAGGGGCTCAAGCTCCTTATGGCCGATCCCTACTGGAAGGAACTCAAGGCCAAGTACGGCCTGTAATCCGCCGCGCCGCCCGCGTCCGGACGTCCTTCTTCGGGCGGCTCCGGGCGCGGGCGCGCCTTTCCCGGACACAAATCATTATGGACGGTTACGTCAAGGCAGCCCTGGCCATATGGGAAGGCCTGCCCTACATCCTCGGCGGCCTGTGGTGGACGGCGGGACTTATCATCGGCGCCATGGGGCTGGGGCTTTTGTTCGGCATTCCCCTGGCCGTGGCCCACGTCTACGGCGGCAAGGCCATGCGCCGTTTCGTCTCGGCCTACATCTGGCTTTTTCGCGGCATTCCCATCCTGGTCCAGCTCTACCTCTTTTACTTCGGCATCATGGCCTACCTAAGCGAGATTCCGGCCCTGTCCTTTCTGCCCCTGTCCTCGGGCTTTCTGTCCGCCGTGCTGGTCCTTGGCCTGACCAGCGCCGCCTACCAGTCGCAGATTTTCCGGGGCGCCATCCAGGGCCTGCCGCCGGGACAGCTCAAGGCCGCCCGGGCCCTCGGCATGAGCGACGCCACCGCCATCCGCGCCATCATCCTGCCCCAGGCGTTGCGTCTGGCCATTCCGGCCTGGTCCAACGAATATTCCATTCTGCTCAAGGACTCGGCCCTGGCCTTTACCATCGGCGTGCTCGAGGTCATGTCCCGGACCCGGTCGGTGGCGGCCGTCACCCACCAGCCGCTGCCCCTTTCGCTGCTGGCCGGGGCGCTCTTTTTCTTTCTCACCTGGGCCGGCATCAAGGCCCTCAAACGCCTCGAGGCCAAGGTGCGCATCCCCGGATACGCGCACCAGGGATCATTGTAGCATGGTTGACCAGCCCATTTTGCGCGTCGAAAACATCGTCAAGACCATCGGCGGGAATCGCATCCTCGACGACGTGTCCCTTACCGTCAAAAGGGGCGGACTCAAGGTGCTCATCGGCCCTTCGGGCGCGGGCAAATCCACGCTGCTTGCCTGCATCAACTTCCTCTCCCCGCCCGACTCCGGCACCATTTCCCTCGAAGGCAAGACCATCGACGGCAAAAGCAAGCGCGAACTGCTCGCCCTGCGGCAGCAGGTCGGCATGATCTTTCAGGATTTCAACCTGTTCGACCACCTCTCCGCCATGGAGAACGTGCGCGTGGCCTTAATCAAGGTCAAGGGCATGGACAAGCGCGCCGCAACCGCGCGGGCCATGGAGGAACTGGCCCGGGTGGGTCTGGCCGACAAACCCTCGCTCTACCCGGCCCAGCTTTCCGGCGGCCAGAAGCAGCGGGTGTCCGTGGCCCGGGCGCTCGCCCTGGACCCCAAGGTGCTGCTCCTCGACGAGCCGACCTCGGCGCTGGACCCGGAGCTTATCGGCGAGGTGCTCACCGTCATCCGCGATCTGGCCGACGAGGGCATGACCATGATCATGGCCACGCACCAGATCAGTTTTTCGGCCGCCCTGGCCGACGAGTTCCTGTTTATGGAACAGGGCCGCATCGTGGAGCGCGGCTCGCCCGCGGTCCTGCTCGCCCCGGGCTCGGGCAGCCGCACCCAGTCGTTTTGCGCCAAGCTCAGCGAACTTGCCGGCGAAGCCACCTGCGAACTCGCCTCCCCGGCCGCCTGACGCCATGGACAGTTTTTTCCATTTCGCGGCCAGCCGCATCATCCCGGCGCTCAATGCGGGCCTGTGGACGAGCATTCTCCTGATCATCCCCTCCTCGCTCCTGGGCGTGGCCATCGGCGTGACCGTGGGCACGGCCCGGGTCTACGGCCCCCGGCCGCTGGTGCGCGGCCTTGAATGGTACGTGTCGCTTTTTCGCGGCACACCGCTGGTGGTGCAGCTCTACTTCTGGTACTTCGCCCTGCCCTACCTCTCCATCGGTGGCTGGCGCTGCATCCTGTCGCCCATGTGGGCCTCGATCATCGGGTTTGCGCTGTGCAGCGGGGCCTACCAGTCCGAGTACATCCGGGGCGGGCTGCTCTCCATCAAGCGGGGCCAGCTGCGGGCCGCCCAGGCGCTCGGCATGACGCCGCTGACCACCATCACCTCGGTGGTCCTGCCCCAGGCGTTTCGCCGGGCCCTGCCCGGTTGCGGCAACGAGATCATCTACCTCATCAAATATTCGTCGCTGGCCTCCATCATCACGGTCAGCGACCTGACCGGCATGGGCAGAAGCCTGGCCAAGTCCACCTTCCGCAACACCGAGGTCTTCGTCGTGGTCGGCGTCTACTATCTGGCGCTGGTGACCGTGGCCACCCTGGTGCATCGCGCGGTGGAAAAACGCCTGGAACTGCCGGGATTCGAAGCCAAAAAGGATTGACCGTGGACGTCGCGCTGCTTGCCGCCCTGGCCCGCGAGCTGGGGCCGGGCTTTCGCACGGACCCCGATGTTCTCAATGGGGCCGCGACCGATGATTCGGGCATTGCCGCCGCGCCCGAAGCCGTTTTTTTCCCTCGAAACGCCGACGAGATCAGCCGCCTGCTGCAGTTGGCCCATCGCCACGGCTTTGCCGTGACCCCGCGCGGGGCCGGCACCGGGCTTTGCGCCGGCTGCGTGGCCACGTCCGGCGGCGTGGTGGTGGCGACCACGGCCATGGACCGCATCCTGGCCATCGATACGGCCAACCTCGTGGCCGTGGTCGAGCCCGGTGTGGTCACCAAGACACTTCGCGACGCCGCCGCCGAAACCGGCCTTTTCTACCCGCCCGACCCGGCGAGCCTGGCCACCTCCACCCTGGGCGGCAACGCCGCCACCAACGCCGGCGGCCCGGCCTGCGTCAAATACGGCGTCACCCGCGACTATGTGCTCGGCGCGACCTGTGTGCTGCCGGACGGGGAAATCCTCAAGACGGGCGTGGCCACGCGCAAGGGCGTGGTGGGCTACAACCTGACCGGGCTGCTCGTCGGCTCGGAAGGAACCCTTGGCGTCATCACCGAGCTGACCGTCAAGCTCATTCCCCATCCGCGCGAGGTGCGGGCGGTGGCCGCGCTTTTCGCCGACGCCCGCGCCGCCGTGACCACCGTGTCCGCCATCATGACCAGCGGCATCACGCCCTCGGCCGTGGAGTTCATGGACCGGGCCTGTCTGGGGCTTGTGGAGGAGCTTTTGCCCTTGACGCTTCCGGACGGCGAACCGACGCTGCTGTTGCTCGAAGCCGACGGCGACCCGGACGAGGCGGCCAGGGACATCGCCCGCATCGCCGCCCTCTGCCGCGACGCCGGAGCCCTGGCCATCATGCCGGCCGACGATGCCGCCAAGCGCGAGAAGCTCTGGGACATCCGCCGCCAGACCTCCACGCGCATCCACGAAAGCGCGCCGGTGTACCTTTCCGACGACACGGTGGTGCCGATAGCCCGCATCCCGGAGCTGGTGGCCCGCCTGCCCGGGCTCGGGCAGCGCTTCGGCATGACGGTCTACGCCTTCGGCCATGCCGGCGACGGCAACATCCACGTCAACGTCACCGGCGAGGACGGCAGCCGCGAGCGCGGCCAGGCGCTTTTGCGCGAACTTATCGCCGTCGTGCTCGAACTCGGCGGCACCATGTCCGGCGAGCACGGCATCGGCCTGGCCAAAAAGCCCTTTCTCGACATGGAACTTTCCCCCCGCTCCATTGCCCTGCAACAGGGCCTCAAACACCTGTTCGATCCCCGGGGCGTCATGAACCCGGGAAAAATTTTTTAGTTCAAAAGAAACTCATTTATTTCCCTGTTATTTCATCGCGTTCTCTTGACTTTTATCTATTTTCTTTTACAAAGAGACGAACAAGGATGCGTATTCCATGCCTAAAGTTTTTTTAGATCACATCATTCCACGCCAAAATCTCAGGTATATTGATATCAATCACAAGGCCTATGAATATCAAAACGAACCTGGTGCACGAGCAGATTTCAGACTACGAGATATATTCGAAAATGAATGGTTCAACAATTTAAGAAAACCCGATTTTCAAAGAGAGACTAACTCATGGGGGCCTAATGAGTGTGCAGATTTTCTTGATTCTTTAGTCAACAATCTAGTAATACCAGGAATTATTATCTGGAAGAGTGATGATTCTGGATATGTATTTGTAATCGATGGAGCCCATAGACTTTCAGTTATCAGAGCATGGATGATTGATGACTGGGGAGAAAACAACGACAAAAGTTACAACAGCCTTTATGAAACTGAAATTCGTGATATGGGTCATGCGACACGGGAACTTGTAAAAAGTAAAATTGGATCATTTTCTGATTATAAAAGAGCCTCTGAAGAATGCAAGCGAATCACAGAAGCTGGAGGAGCACCCAAAAATGTTATGAGCCCCAAAGCTTTTGCTCAATCTCGTTTTTACAATAGGATACAAGAAGGTGCTACTATCCCTACTCAATGGATTTATGGCACATATGAAGTTGCTGAAAAATCTTTTTTAAAGATCAACAAAGGTGGTCAAAAGCTAGACATTTTTGAACAGTCTTTAATTGAATTTAGGAATGGTCCTTATGCTCGGATAGCGATGAGTATAATCAATGGGAAAAGCGGACATTACTGGCCTTCTTCCGGCCTTGACACTAGTCTACAAGAAAAAATAAAAAGCTTTGACCAACTTTCAAGCGCAATCCATAAGATACTATTTGTCCCCCCATTTGATGGAGCAATTATCGACCTCAATCAACCTTTAGTAATGTCAAAACCTAGCCAACAATACGAAGACGCTTTAGAGCTTCTTGCTTTGATTTCTGAAAATAAATTTTTGAGCACCGAAGATTCAAAGAAAGAATTCTTACAGCAAATGCATGACGCCCCTCCCAACATAATCATTGAAAACGCAAAGACTATACTCAACATTATAAAGGATAGACTCTCACACCTAGTTGGCGAAAATACCACAAGTAAATCGCTAAGTATCGTACCAGCAATTTACAACTACAACCATCAAGGAACATATTCAAAAAACCTCCTATATGCTTTTATATACTGGATTTTTTGCAATAAAGAGCTTGTACAAGAAAAGAAACTAGCATTAACTTTTGTCAGAGGCACATTTGAAGCATTGCTAATGGAATACAAATCCAACATTACGAACATTGCTTCATCTAGAGGTGGTAGTTTTAAATCAACAAAAGAGATTGCTTCAACTATAAACAATATCATTATCAAGCTATCAGAAAACAAAATGTCTGGATTAGATGAAAAATCATCCATTCAAAATATCGCTACAGAATTTGGCTTTCAACTCAAAGCGAACAAAATCAATAAAAGCAGAGCAGCTTCAAAATCTCAAAAGAACACGATCAACCTTGAGCATCTTTTCAAAGAGAGCACACGATGTCCAATATGTAAAGGCGTCATAAATCTAAGCTTGGGCAAACAATATGACCACTTTTTCGTTGACTACTCGATAAAAAAAGAAACATGCGTTGAAAACTTAAAACCTGTCCATCCTTTTTGCAACAACATGAAGCAACAACTTGAGCGAATCGCCAGAGGCGACAAACCACTATCGCTCCCAGAAACGATTACTCCAGACAAAAAAAGCACTTCAAATAGCATCCAGTTATCTTTGTTTGCCTGATACTCAATAACGTAAAAGCGCCCGTGGTTACCCACGGGCGCTTGTCGTATCCATCGAAAACGCCGTACAGCCGGCGTGACGCGTTCCTATTCCTCGCCGCCTTCGAGCGCCTGCTCCACCTGCTGGCGCAGCCGGGAAACCAGTTCGAATTGAAACGCCTTGCGGTCAAAAGCCACCATGTAGGCGTCGTGGCAAAAGCGTAGCGAATCCACGGGGCAGGCCCGGGCGCATTGGCCGCACAGGCTGCAAAGCGAGTAATCCACAATGAACTGCGCCGGCGTCTTGCTGCCCTTCTGGGGAGCCGGACCCAGCTTGCCCGTATCCGCCTCGCCTTCCTTGACCGGCACCGGGCACAGCACCGAGATGCAGTTCGACGGGCAGGCCTTGGCGCAGGCGCCGCAGGCCACGCAACGCGCCACGGCCGGGTCGTCGTCCTTGCCGATCAGCTCCACATGGCCGCGAAAGGTGGACAGGTTGTCCACTTCCTCTTTGGGATAGAGCACGGTCACGCCGGGCTCGCACAGCGCCTTGCCCGTCACGCCAAGGCCGATGACCAGGCTTTTGAGCCCCGTGTAGGCTTCTTCGATAAGTTGCGAAAGTTGCGACATGTCAGCCTCCAAGTCCCGCCACGACCACGGTCAGGGCAAGGTCGATCAGCGCCAGGGGCGTGAGCCACTTCCAGCTGAGGTTAAGGAGCTGGTCGAAGCGCACGCGCGGATACGTCCAGCGCAGCCAGATGATGAAGAAGAGCACGCAGTAGATCTTGACCAGAAACCACCACACGCCGGGCAGAAACGGCCCCTGCCAGCCGCCCAGGAACAGCGCGGCGGCAACGCCCGAAACCACGATCATGTTGGCGTATTCGGCCAGGAAGAAGAGGCCGAAGCCCATGCCCGAATACTCGGTGTGGAACCCGGCCGTCAGTTCGGATTCGGCTTCCGGCAGGTCGAAGGGGGCACGGTTGGTCTCGGCCACGGCGCAGATGAGGAAGATGAAAAAGGCCAGCGGATTCTTGACGCCGTACCACTGCCAGGGCCAGCCGCCCTGCTGGGCCGAGATGGTGTAGAGGTCGAGCGATCCGGCGGTCAGGGCCACGGCCATGACCGAGAGGAGCAGCGGCACCTCGTAGGCCACCGACTGGGCCACGGCCCGGGCCGCGCCGAGCAGACCGTATTTGTTGTTGGAACCCCAGCCGGCCAGGATCAGCGACAGCACGCCAAGTCCGGAAAAGGCCAGGATGAGCACCAACCCGAGGTTCATGGGGATGGGCGAAAGGCTGGGGCCGTAGGGCAACGGCAACAGGCAGATACACACCGGGGCGAAGGCCAGAAGCGGTGCGGTCCAGAAAAGGACCCGGTCGCACCGGGCCGGCGCCACGAGCTGTTTGCCCATGAGCTTGACCGCGTCGACCAGCGGCTGCAGCAGGCCGTACGGGCCCACGTGCAACGGACCGGGACGGTACTGGCAATGGCCGGCCACCTTGCGCTCGACCCACACCAGAATCAGACCGTTGAGGCCGACAAAGGCGAAGATGCCCAGCAGGCCGATGACCAGCCGCGTCAGCGGATAATCGAGGCTTAAAAGCATGTCCATGTTCATCGGTCGATCTCCGGGATGACAAGGTCAAGGCTGCCCAGGATGGAAACGGCGTCGGCCAGGAGCGTGCCCTCGGCCAGTTCGCTGAACACGTGCAGGTTGGAAAAACCCGGGGCGCGCAGCTTGACCCGGTACGGCTTGGGGCCGCCGTCGGAACGTACGTGGACAAGGATCTTGCCGCGCGCGCCCTCGACGGCGAAGGAGGCCTCGCCCTTGGGCGGCTTTATGGTCTTCGGCACCTTGGTCTGGATCGGGCCGTCCGGCAGGTTGGCCACGGCCTGGTCGATGATGTCGCAACTGGTGACCAACTCGTCGAGGCGCACCATGTAGCGGGCCATGGCGTCGCCTTCGGTGTAGGTCGGGATGTGGAAGTCAAAGCGGTTGTAGACGCCGTAGGGCTCGGCCCGGCGGGTGTCCACGGGCGCGCCCGAACCGCGGATCATGGGGCCGGTCGCGCCGTAGCGTCGGGCCAGTTCCACGTCCATGACGCCGATGCCCTCGCAGCGCCCGCGCAGGATCACGTTGTCCGTGACCAGATCGCGGTACATGGGCAGCCGCGAACGCAGGTGCCTGGTGAAGGCCAGGCAGCGCGAGGCGAAGTCGTCCGGCACGTCGCCGTACAGTCCGCCGATGGTGAAGTAGGAATAGGTCAGGCGCGAACCCGTGACGTCCTGGAGGATGTCGAGGATCTTCTCGCGATCGTCGAAGGCGTACATGATGGGAGTAAACGCCCCGAGGTCGAGCAGATAGGCGCCCCACCACAGCAAATGCGAGGTGATGCGGTTGAGTTCCGTCACGGCCACGCGGATGTACTCGGCGCGCTCCGGCACCTCGAGACCCATCAGCCGTTCCACCGCTCCGGCAAAGGCCCAGTTCCAGGCCATGGGATGGAGATAGTCCACCCGGCCCATATTCGGCATGAACTGCATGTAGGTCTTCTGCTCGGCCATCCACTCGTGCATGCGGTGAATGTAGCCGAGCACCGGCTCGGCCCGCACGATGTACTCGCCGTCGAGTTCGAGCATGATGCGCAACACGCCGTGCGTGGAGGGATGCTGCGGGCCCATGCTCAAAATGAGCTTGTCCTCGGTCGGTCCGGGCTCGAACCGCGCGGAGACGAGATCACCCCGCAAGGAATTCGGATCGAAGGCTTGCATGCTTCCTCCTTAGCCCTGGGCGTCCTTGGCGGCTTTTGGGACCACCGGCGCGGGTTTGGCCTTCTCCTTGGGCTCGGGAGCGGGCTCGGCCAGCCCGCAGTCGACGAGATAGGAAAGCGGCACGAGATCGGCCAGGGACTTGCGGGCCTTCTCCGCCTTGATCAGCGGATGGATATCGCTGTCTTCGGGGAGAAGCAGATTGTGCAGGTTCGGATGGCCGGTGAAAGTGATGCCGTAAAAATCGAAGCATTCCCGTTCGTGCCAGTCGGCCCCGGAATAGATGTCGCTCACCGTCGGCACCACCGGGTTGTCGCGGGGCACGGTCAGGCGCAGCACGACGCGGTTGGCGCCGTCGAGGAGGCTCAGGTGGTAGGCCACCTCGAAGCCCTCCTCCAGGTCGGAGGCCATGACGTCCTCGAGCAGGTAGCCTTCGGCGAAAAGCACGGCCACGGCGTTGTGGATGGTTTCCGCCGTCAGGGTGACGGAGAGCACGCAGCCCGTGGCCTTGAAATCCAGGGGCGCGGAGCAGGCCGGATGGAGTTTTTCCAGAAGGGCCGGGTTCATCGTTCGCCTCCAGCGGGGACCTGCCACCAGCGCCGGCCGGTCATCTTCTGCTGGATGGCGAACAGGCCTTCCAGCAATCCCTCGGGACGGGGCGGGCAGCCGGGCACATAGACGTCGACCGGGATGAGGGTGTCCACGCCCTGGACCACGTTGTACTGGCCCTCAATATTGAACGGGCCGCCCGAGATGGCGCAATTGCCAAGGGCCATGACGAAACGCGGCGCGGGCATCTGTTCGAAAAGCCGCACCACCAGCGGGGCGAGCTTCTTGTTGACCGTACCGGCCACGATCATCAGGTCGGACTGGCGCGGCGAGGGCCGGAAAACCTCCGCGCCGAAGCGCGCGATGTCGAACCGGGCCATGCCCACGGCCATCATCTCGATGGCGCAGCAGGCGATGCCGAAGGTCATGGGCCAGATGGACATGGCCCGGCACACATCCACGATCTTCTGGACCGCAGGCGTGGCGACGAGCGCCGGTTCGACCGTGTTTACGGCCGGGGCGCAACACGGACCTGGATTCTGCGGGGCCATGTGAACACTCCCTTACGCATGAAGTAGATGATGGCGGCGCCGAGCACCGCGATGAAAACCAGCAACTTGATGGCCGCGACCATCCCCTGGGGCTGGGCGAAAAGGGCCGCCACGGGGAAGAGGTAGAGGATATCCACCTCGAAGGCCAAAAAGATCAGGGCGTAGAAGTAGTAGTTGATGCCGAACCGGACCCAGGAACGGCCGTGGGTGGGCACGCCGCATTCGTACGTCTCGGCCAGGGCTCCGCCGCGGGCCTTGGGGGCGAGGAACAGCTCGGCCAGAAGCGGGCCGGCGGCAAAGAGCACCCCGCCCAGGAAGAAGAGCAGTATCGCCGCTTGAAACCAGGTAAAGACCATGCGCCTTTCCCTCCTTTCGTTGACTGCCGCCGCACCCTAGGGGTGCAGTTGGGTCCCGGCCAAGGCCGCCAGATCGTACAGCGGCGCGGGAATGATGCCGGCCAAAAGCACCAGCGCCGCCAGCACGCCGCCAAAGACCAGCGTGCCCTTGGGGATGGCCAGGGCCGGGGCGTCAGATTCGCCGGTGTAGGCGTGGCGCACCAGACCCAGGTAGTAGTAGATGGAGATGGCCGTATTGAGCACGGCCACGATCACCAGCCAGTAAAAGCCCTGGTCCCAGGCGGCCGAGAGCAGGAAGAGCTTGCCCGTGAACCCGGCGGTCGGCGGCAGGCCGACCAGGGAGAAGGCGGCCACGGCCAGGATCATGGCCAGGGCCGGCGCGCGCCGGTAGAGGCCGTCGAGGTCGTCCAGGCTCGGATTCTCGCCATCCTTGGATATGGTGCACACCACGTAAAACGCGGCCAGATTCATGAGGATGTAGGCCAGGCTGTAAAAGGCCGAGGCGGCAAGTCCCGCCGCCGATCCGGCGGCCAGGCCGAGCATGATGTAGCCGGCATGGGCCACGGAGGAGTAGCCGAGCAGGCGCTTGACGTCGCGCTGGACCAGGGCGGCCAGATTGCCGCCGGTCATGGAGATCGCGCCGAGCACGGCCAGGATGGTGGTCACTTCCATGTGCGGCGTGAGGATGGCGGCCAGACGCACCAGCACCACCACGGCGCCGAGTTTGGGAATGGTGGCCACGTAGGCGGCCGTCTCGTTTTTCGTTCCCTGATAGACGTCAGGGCACCAGAAGTGGAACGGGAAGAGCGCCAGCTTGTAAAAAAAGCCGGCCAGAAAGAGGGTCAACCCGACCACGGCCAGGGGCGCGTCGGCAAAGCTCCAGGAGGAGGCGGCCAAGGCGGCGATGTAGGTCGTGTGCTTGGCGGCCATGATGTAGGACAGGCCGAAAAGGGCAATGGCCGTCACCGCCGCGCCGAAAAGGATATACTTGATGCCGGCTTCGGCCGCGCGGCGATCCTGGCCGCGCAGCGGAATAAGGGCGTAGAGGCTGTAGGAGGAAAGCTCCAGGGCCAGGTACAGCGTGACCAGCTCCACGCACGAGGCCAAAAGCATGAGTCCCCAGGCCGAAAGCGCCAGCAGCATGAAGTAGTCAGGGGTCAGGTCCCGGCTATCCTTTTTGCCGGCGGCGATGCCGGTCACCACGGCGAAGCCGAAGGCGATGGCGAGCTTGAAAAACTGCGACAGGGCATCCAGCTTGTAGGTGGCGTAGAGCATCTCGCCCCGGGACGAGAGCCCGGCCACGGCGACCAGCACGCCGATTCCGGCGGCCACGGGCAGCCAGGACATCACCCGGCGCGAGCCGCGCACACTGGCGACGAACAGGGCGCAGACAATGCCAAGCAGCCACAATTCCGGCAACAGTTTGAAGATGGTCATGGAAGCTCCTTGCGGACGGCGTCCGTGGCAGTGGCCACGGTCATGGACGCGGGAAGGCGCATGCGCTCGGTGAACTTCATGTCACTGGTCAAGCCCATGGCCTGATTCTTTTGGTGCATGACGGAAAGCACACGCTCGATGGAGGGCTCGATGGTCTTGATGGCCAACGACGGGGCCAGGCCGATATAGAAGACGAGCAAGGCCAGCGGGATGAGCGTCACCCATTCCCGCGCGCCGAGGTCATGCCAGCTCTTCTTGAAGGAGCTCGGCTCGCCCCAGGTCACGCGCTGCAGCAGGCGCAGCATGTAGGCGGCGGCGAGCATGGCCCCGGGCACGGCGCAGAAGCCGACCCAGGTATTGCTGGAGAAGGCCCCGATAAGGACCAGTATCTCGCCCACGAAACTGTTGGTGCCCGGAAAGGCCAGGGACGAGAAGGAGAAGACGCCGAAGAGGAACATGAAGGCCGGCATGAACTTGCCGAGCCCCTGGTTGTCGGTGATCTCGCGGCTGTGGCTGCGTTCGTAGATGAGTCCGACCATCATAAAGAGGCCGCCGGTGGTGATGCCGTGGTTGAGCATCTGGAGGATGGCCCCGGAGACGCCCTTGACGCTAAAAAGGAAGATGCCGAGCGTCACGAAGCCCATATGGCCTACGGACGAGTAGGCGATCAGTTTCTTGATGTCGGTCTGCCCCAGCGCGATGCAGCCGCCGTAGATGATGGAGGCGATGGAGATGGCGATCATGACCGGGGCGGCCGTGACCGAGGCGGCCGGGGTCAGGGGCAGGCAGAAGCGCAGGAAGCCGTAGGCGCCCATTTTGAGCAGAATTGCTGCCAGCAGCACACTGCCCGCGGCCGGGGCCTCGACGTGGGCGGCCGGCAGCCAGGTATGAAACGGAAACATGGGGACCTTGATGGCAAAGGCCAGGGCCATGGCCAGGAAAGCCCACATCTGGAAGCGGAAGGAATAGCTTTTCTCCATCAGTTCCGGGATGGAGAAGGTGCCGCCGACGTTGCGGAAGGCCACGATGGCCGCGAGCAGGAGCGTCGAGCCGGCCAGGGTATAGAGGAAGAACTTGATGGAGGCGTAGCGCCGTCTCGGGCCGCCCCAGACCGCGATCAGCAGATACATGGGGACGAGCATGGCCTCCCAGAAGACGTAGAAGAGCACGAAATCGAGCGCCGCGAACACCCCGATACAGGCCGAGGTCATAAGGAGCAGGCAGAAGTGGAACTCGGTGACGCGCTTACTGATGTAGGTCCAGGAGCCGAGTACGCACAAGGGCAGCATCAGGGCGGTTAAAAGGATCATGTAGAGGCTCAGGCCATCCACGCCCATGTGGTAGGACATGCCAAGGGCCGGCAGCCAGGGCGCCTGCTCCACGAACTGAAAGGCCGGGCCGTTTGGCGCGTAGGAGAGTAGCGGCAACGCGAGCAGGCATTCGAGAATGCCCGCGCCGAGCGTCACGAGCCGCACGGTGCGCTCGTTTCGCCGCAGCACCAGCAAGGCCGCCGCGACCACCAAAGGCAGGACGATCAGCATCGTCACCACCGGAAATCCGTATTGCGTCGTCATGCAAAGCTCCCTTTGACCCTTGGCGGTCAGCCGACGAACCAGACGATGGCGAAGATGACAAGACCTATGGTCACGGCCGCGGCGAGATAATCCTGCAGCCGTCCGGTCTGGCCGCGCGCGACCGTTGCCCCGCCGACTTCACGCACGCTCCTGGCCGAGCCGTCGAGCACGCCGTCGATGACTTTGCCGTCAAAGATGCTCGTGCCGTGTCCGGCCTCGATCAGGGCCTTAAGCCCAACCTTCTCGTAGACATCGGTCCAGATGTTATCGATAGCCGCAGCCGGCACGGAAACGACCTTCACAAAGCCCCGGCCAATGGCCCGGTACAGGAAGTCGAAATCCAGGTTGCGGCTGGGGTGCGGCGGAATGATCTTGCGCATGAGGTAGAACCCGAGCCCGGTGAAGCCGAGCAGGCAGCAGGCCTGCAACACATGCCAGGGGGTATAGGGGATGTAGTCCGTGGGAAAGGGCAGCAACGAATAGAGCGTGCCCGGGAACAGGCCGATAAAGAGGCACAAAAACGAGGAGATGGCCATGCCGAGGTACATGTTCCAGGGGATGGGCTTGATTGCCATGGTGCTCTTCGGCTTGGCCCAGAAAGCGAAGTACGGCAGCTTGATGCCGACGGAGAGGAACGTGCCCACGGCGGCCAGTTCCATGCCGAGGGCCAACCAGGTGCGATGGGCCTCGGCCGCGGCGGTGATGGTCATGGTCTTGGTGACGAAGCCGTTGAAAAGCGGCATGCCGGAGATGGAAACCGCGCCGACCATGTAGCCGATCATGACCAGCGGCATCCGCGAGGCCAGGCCGCCAAGCTCGCTCAGCTTGGCCGTGCCGCAGGCGTAGAGCAGGCAGCCCGTGCCCATGAACAGCAGGCCCTTATAAAGGATGTGGGCATAGGCGTGGGCGCAGGCCCCGTCCACGGCCATGGCCGTGCCGATGCCGATGCCGCAGACCATGTACCCGACCTGGGAAACGATGTGGTAGGACAGGATGCGCCGGGCATTGTTCTCGATGGTCGCGTAAAAGACGCCGTAGAGCGCCATGATGCAGCCGCCGACGGCCAGGATCTCGAACCCGGCGAATCCCCGGGCCAGCACGTAGACGGCGGTCTTGGTGGTAAAGGCGCTCATGAACACCGCGCCCGTGACCGTGGCTTCGGGGTAGGCGTCGGGCAGCCAGGCGTGCAGCGGCACGAAGGCGGCGTTGACCAGGAAGCCGAGCATGATGAGGTAGTCGTAGTAGTGGGCCGTGGCCGGATCCACCGGGGTGAAGGCGAAGGTGCCGATGGCCCCGTAGCGCAGCAGCAGCCCGGCCAGCAGGAACAAGCCGCCGAAGGTGTGGAACAGGAAGTACCGGAAGCCGGCGGCCGTGGCCTGCGGCGTCTGGCGCAGCCAGATGAGGAACACCGAGGCGACGCTCATCAGTTCCCAGAAAATAAAGAGCGTGATGTAATCCCCGGCGAACACGCAGCCGAATCCCCCGGCGACGTAGGCGCAGGCGGCCATGTGCTGTCCCCTGTCCGGCACGTGCAGGGCGTAGATGAAGCCTATAAGCGCCTGAATGGCGAAGACGTCGGCGAAAATGAGCGACAGGGCGTCCACCCGGCCCAGCTCCAACGTCTGGCCGAGATAGGGAATGGAGGCCAGGTTGCGCACGCCGTCGGGGCCGAGCGTCAGGGCAACGACCGAGGCGATGGCCAGGATGGGCGGGGCCAGCAGCAGCCAGCGCCACGTTTTGTAGGTTTCATTGGACAAAAAGGCCATGACCAGGGCCAAGGCCAGGAAGCCGATGGCCGGGTGCAGAAAATGGATGCCCACGATGTTTTCAAGACCGGCCATTGTCGTCCTCCGGGCGCGCCAAGATGGGGTAGATCACCTTTTTGAGCACCACGACCATGACGATCGTGGCCACGAGCGCGAAGACCTCCCAGAACCCGGGCATGCCTTCACCGGGGAAATGGGGATGGTGCGGCGTGATGAAGAGGTTGAGCACCACGCATAAGCCCAGTACGGCATAGAGCGCTTTTTTCCATCCGGCGGCGTTGGCCCTGGCCCGCTCCAGCCAGTTTCCAAGCGATTGCGGTTCCTGCATGGCGATCTCCCCTTCTCTGTGTCCGCCCGCCCCAAGAGACGCGCGGCCCTGCCATCATTTACAAACGACCGGCATTTCCTTGCGGTTGCCGATTAAAATCTGCCGAAAGCGTCCACGAAGGACAGGAAAAACTGCGGATACACGCCGATCAGCACGGAGATGAGCGCCGTCAGGCAAAGCGGCACCACCATGACCAGCGGCGCTTCCTTGAACTGTGAGTGGTCCATGCCGGCGACCGGCGGCCGGAAAAAGGCCCGGTAGACCACCGGCACGAAGTAGCCGGCGTTTAAGAGTGTCGAGGCCAGAAGCGCGATCAGCAGAATATACTGGTGGATGCTGACGGCTCCGTTGACCAGATACCATTTGCTGACGAAGCCGCACACCGGCGGCACGCCGATCATGGACAGCGAGGCCACGGCAAAGGCGCCGAAGGTAAAGGGCAATTTGCGGCCAAGCCCGTCCATGAGCGGGATCTCCCGCAGACGCGTGGCCACGAAGATCGCGCCGGCGGCGAAAAAGAGCGTGATCTTGGCAAAGGCGTGGTTGGCGATGTGCAGCAGACCGCCCTCGATGGCCAGCGGCGAAAGCATGGCCACGCCTATTATAATGTAGGAGAGCTGGCTGACCGTGGAATAGGCCAGCCGCGCCTTGAGGTCGGTCTTGGTGAGCGCGATGATCGAGGCCACCAGGATGGTGAAGGCGGCCAGATAGGCGGTGATGAGCCCCAGTCCCAGATGGGAGAGCAGGTCCACGCCGAAGCAGGACAGCATGATGCGCGCGACCGAGAACACGCCGGCCTTGACCACGGCCACCGCGTGCAGCAGGGCCGAGACGGGCGTCGGCGCGACCATGGCCGAGGGCAGCCAGTTGTGCAGCGGCATGATGGCGGCCTTGGCCAGACCGAAGATGAAAAGGAAGTAGGTGATGGTCACCAGGGTCGGGTTGGCCCCCGGAGGGAACATGCCGTGGCTGATGTCGACCAGGTTGAAGTCCAGGGTGCCGCACTGGACGTAGGTCAGGATCATGGCCGGCAGCAGGAAGAGCTTCGAGGTGCCCATCAAGTAGATGAGGTACTTTCGCGCCCCGTGGTAGCCTTCGGCGTCCTGATGGTGGGCGACCAGGGGATACGTGAAGACGGTGATGATCTCATAAAAGAGGTACAGCGTCAGGATGGTGCCGGAAAAGGCCACGCCCACGGCGCCGAAGATGGCCACGGCGAAGCAGAAGTAATAGCGGGTCTGGGCGTGTTCCTTGAGGGTACGCATGTAGCCGATGTTGTAGCTTGTGGCGAAAAACCACAAAAACGTGGCGACGATGGCGAAGATGCAGGACAGCCCGTCCACGGCGAAGGTGATGGACACGCCGGGGAAGAAGGTGACGACGTGATAGGTCCAGACAACCCCGTCAAGCACCCCGGGCACCATGGACACCACGGCGGCGAAGGCCATGGCCGCGGCGGCGAAGGACACGCCCTCGCGCAGGTCCTGGTTCTTGCGCAGGAGCCACAAGGCGAACGGAGCCAGGAAGGTGATGATGATCGGGGCGAGGACCCGGGCGCTTTCGACGGTTTGAGCGGCAACGGCCATGAGCTACCCCTTCAGTTCGCTGGGGCCGTCGGCGGTGGCGTCCCCGAAACGTTTGTTGACCACCAGGACAATGGCCAGAACCAGCGTGGCCTCGGCGGCGGCAAGCCCCATGACCAGAAGCGCGCCGAGCTGGCCAAGGACCGCGTCCATGGGCGTGAGCTGGGCGGCGGCCACGATGGAAAGCCCCGCGCCGTTTAACATCAACTCCACGCCGATGAGCATGCCGATGAGGGTGCGCCGGGCCACCAGGGCATAAAGCCCCAGGCACAGCAGCATCACGGCCACGACCTGGTAAAGCACGAGCGGATTGTTCATCTGGGTTCTCGCTTTTCAAAGGCCAGGATGACAGCCCCGGCCATGGCCGCGAGCAGCACGACGGAGATCAGCTCGAAGGCCAGGGTGTAGGGGCCGAGCAACCCGGCGCCGAGCTGGGCCGGGCTGACGTTTTTGGGTGTGGGGAATCCGGTCGCGCCGTACACGGCCAGAAGCGGCACCAGGATGCCCGCCGGGACGAGAAAGGCCGGGATGGCGCGCAGGATGCCGCCGGCCCCGGGGCCTTCCGCCTCGCCGCCGTCCGCGGCGGCCCGGGTGAGCATGATGGCGAAGAAGATCAGGACGGTGACCGCGCCGACATAGATGAGGATCTGCATCAGGGCCACGAAATCGGCCAGAAGCAGAAGATACAGTCCAGCCACGCCCAAAAGGGCCACGACGAGCCCCAGCATGGCCCTGACCAGGCTCGCGGCGGAAACGGCAAGGCCGCCGCCGGCCAGGACGATCAGGGTGTAAAAGGCGAAGGCGAACTGGCCAAGATACATTTCGTTCATAAGCGCCCCGCTGCTCTCATTTTGGAAATCGAACAAGCTGATTTCCAGCGGTCAAAGGCCTCATCCGTTAGTAAAGCCGGACATGGACACCACAAAACAGTCAACCACACTAAAAAAAACAATACCTGAAAAATCAAACACGCTATTTAACATCAATATTTATCAAAACAGTATGTCTACTTGCATGTTTACTCTAGCAATTGCCACAGGCAGCATACTTTTTTCTTTTGTTTTTTCGAAATGTTTCTACAATTTTTTATTCAAACACGCTCGAGGCACCAGTGCCACTATGTTTTACTTTCATTTTACAGACAGCGTCACTCAAAACAACAATAGCACCAGCCCCCATGGCTGGCGTTTTATGATCTTTTTTTCACAATTTGCGCCTGGAATTGAAGCGACGCTGCCGCGTAGCTTGTATCATGCTGCAATTTTCAAATAACAATCGCGCTAGCCGTGTCATGATTTTTACTATCTGTGTTACGACTGCCGGAAGCTTATAAACCCCTTTCCCCACGCCAGTCAAGGATGAAAAAGTTACCTTATTGTAGCATGTCCCCTCCCCCGCCGCCAGAGCATCTATTATAGAAATACGACTCCATGCCTGCGCCGCACGCAAGCATACAAATATAACATGATAAAATAATTATACTTATTTTTAAAAAAGCGATTCGTGAAAAATTTTTACCCGCCCGGAATCCATTAAACCTCACTTCTCCGATGCATAATGCAATCGGCAAAAGACCCGAAGTTTGCGCCTCGCAGCACAAACAACGCACTGGCCGCGCGATACACGGCACGGAAATTGTGAAAAAAGTGAAGATCACACGCCCCGACCAGTGCCGGGGAGACGCTCGCCTACCGGTGGTCCAGGGCGGGGCCCTGCGGGGCTTGGGCGCTGCCCAGTCGCTACCGCGTCTGGCCCAGGTAGCAGAAGTAGTCCCAGAAACCGGCGTAGGCCGGCCGGGATTCCTGGCACCGGACGGTGAAGCGGCGCTCCAGGGCGGGAAGCAGGTGGTCGTCCATGCGGACGTGGTTGACGCCCATCCAGCGCTCGAACCAGGGGAAGCGGCTGCGGCGGAAGTCGGCCACGGCCAGCAAGCCGCCCACGGCGAGATGGCCGCGCGCCGCGTCGAGGGCGGCGTCGAAGCCGGGGTTGAACATGGAGAGGCTGTAGGAAAAGAGGATGAGGTCGGCGCGGGCGGGATCGAAGCTTTCGGGGGCATAGGGCGCGCAGAGGAGCCGCACGCGCGCGGCATGACCGGCCGTGGCGCGACTCGCCCGGGCGAGCATGGAAGGGCACAGGTCGATGCCGGTGATGCGGGCGGCGGGAAAGGTGGTCAGCAGGCGGGTCAGATTGCGGCCGGTGCCGCAGCCGACCTCCAGGATGCGCAGGGGCTTTTCGCGACGGGGGCCAAGGGCCGCGGCGGCCAGACGCACAATGCGGTCGCGGCCGAAAAGAAAGCTCCAGCGCGTGGCGTCGTAGATGCGGGCATGCCACTTGTAGTAGCCGAGCAGCGCCTCGTTGGCGCAGGCATTCCCGCTCATGCCACCACCGCCAGATGCTGGCTGCCGTAGGTGCCGACGCGGTCGGCGGCGTGGAGCGGTTCGGTCACTTCCGGAAAAAAGCGCAACCGCCGGCGGGCGTCGCGGGGCAGAAAGTCCACGGTCAGCCCGGCCGAACGCATGAGGATGCGCGCGCCGGGAGCGGCGTTGGCGAAGATGAGCTCCCATTCCTCGGCCAGGGCGGCCGGCGCGTGGCTGGCCAGCCAGTCCTGGTGGTCGAGCAGGATGAAGTGGGTGTAGCCGGGACCGTCATGGCGGCGCAGAAAACCGCTTAGGGTGTCGGTATGGCTGGCCAGACGCGGCAGGCGGTCGCGGATGGCCGCGAAATTGTCCGCCTTCAGGTACTCGGGGCAACAGCGCCGGGTGTAGCGGCCGGTCAGGTAGACGCGCCAGAAGTAGTTTTCGGCCATGGACGGGCCGGTGAAGACCTGCTTGACCTTGTCGCGCACGAAGCCCTCCAGGCCGCCGGGATGGGAGGCGCGGATAAGGTCGATTTGCGGGCGCGGCACGCCGAGCAGGGCCATGGTCTCGGGCCGCCCCACCAGCCAGCGGCTGAAACGATCCCAGAAGGCGGGTTCGATGGCGGCAAAGACGCGGCGCTGCTCTTCGAGGCTCGCCGCGCCGAGCAACCGCGGGATGTTGCGCCGCAGCCCGGGCTTGAGCGCGCTTATCATCTTCGAGAAGGCAAAGGCTACCACGCCGGACGCGCCGTGGTAGTAAAAAGACCGCGACAGGCGTCCGGCCTTGAAATACGCGATGTTGCGGTCCCAGAAGCCGGCCGCGTATTCCGGCAGGGCCCCCCGGATGCGGGCGTACACGCCGGCGCAGGCCGCCCCGCCGCCCTCGCCGAAAAAGGCGTACAGTTCCTCGAAGGAGGCCCGGCTGAAAAGGGCCCGCTTGAGCTCGAGCAGGGCGTTTTGGCGGAAATTGACGTCCACGCAGTCGATTTGGGCCGGCGCGTCCAGGAGGTAATCCAGGGCGTTGTCCCCGGCCGAGGTGATGACCGCCACGCGCGAATCCGGGGCCAGTTCCAACAGCTGCCGGTCCAGACGCGGGTCTTCCCAGCAGGTGTTGTAGACGAGGCGGTTGCCGTGAACGAGGCGGAAAAAGGCGTCCTGGACGCGGGTGGGGAGTTTTTTTGCCATGGGTGCGGGCGGAGTCCGGTTGGCCGACGGGGTGGCCGGTTGGTTGGAAAATGAACTGTCGACCGCCGTTTATACGCAAGGCCCTGGCCCGGCAGGCGACGGGACAGTGACGGGCGTGAGACAATCCCGCCGCCCGGAGGGCATTGCCCCGGCCGGCCCGGTTTGCTAGAGCCGGCTGGCCAAGGGAGCACCCATGCCTGATTTTCTCTCCGGTTTTTCCTTTTCCCCCGATTTCCTGCTGCAGCTTGTAAGCATCGTGGCCATCGACGTGGTGCTGGCCGGCGACAACGCCGTGGTCATCGCCCTGGCCGTGCGCAATCTGCCGCCCTGGTCCCGCACGAAGGGCATCGCCGTGGGAGCCGGCGCGGCGGTCGTGTTGCGCGTGGCCCTCACCTTCGTCGCGTCGCAACTCCTCGACCTGCCCTTTTTGAAGCTTGCCGGAGGCCTGCTCGTGGCCGTGATCGCGGTCAAGCTCTTCGCCGAGGGCGACGCGGCGGACAAGGAAAAGTCCTGCACGACCTTTTGGCAGGCCATAACCACCATTGTCGCGGCCGACCTGGTCATGTCCACGGACAACATCCTGGCCGTGGCCGGCGCGTCCCGGGGCAACCTGGCCCTGCTCGTCTTCGGCCTGGGGCTGTCCATCCCCTTCGTCATCTTCGCGGCGGGCGCCCTGTCGCGCCTTATGGACCGGTTCCCGATCATCATCGCGCTCGGCGCGGCCGTGCTCGGCAAAGTGGCGGCCGAAATGGTCCTGACCGACGCCTGGGTGGCGTCGCTGACCGGGCCCGGCCAAACGGCCGTGTACGCCGGCGAGGTCGTCGGGGCCGTGGGCGTGGTGGTCGTCGGCCGGCTTTGGGCGCGGCACGTGGCCAGGGCCTGACGCCCCGCAGGGCAAGGCACGTCGCGCCGGCTCCGGCCACGCTTTTTGCAGGCGAACGTGCCTGTCTCTACATTTCTGTCGCCGCCTCGCGTACATTTTTGTAACACCATGCTGGGTCGTGACAAAAAACCCTTATAAATCAACAAGTCTTTTCCTGGCATGATCCTTGTAGAGTCTCGCTGACCCCGACATATGGTGACCGGGGAAAGGAGCCTTCATGGAACAGGCCATTTTCGAAGAACGGCGCGATCAGATCCACCGCAAGGGGGAAGGGCCTTTTGAACTGGCCTGCAACCGCGACAGCCTGGCCGGGGCGGTGTCCCAGCGGGCCTGCGTCTTTTGCGGTTCGCGCGTGGTGCTCTACCCCATCGCCGACGCCCTGCATCTGGTCCATGGCCCCATCGGCTGCGCCGTCTATACATGGGATATCCGGGGCGCGCTTTCCTCCGGCCCCGAGCTGCATCGCTTAAGCTTCTCCACCGACCTCCAGGAACGCGACGTCATCTTCGGCGGCGAGAAAAAGCTCAAGGCCGCCCTGCTCGAACTCATCGAGCGCCATAAGCCCAACGCCGCCTTCGTCTACGCCACCTGCATCGTGGGCATCATCGGCGATGATGTGAACGCGGTGTGCCGCGACGTGGCCGCGAAGACCGGCATTCCGGTCATCCCGGTCCAGTCCGAGGGATTCAAGGGCAACAAGCGCGAAGGCTACGCCGCCGCCTGCAAGGCCCTTTTCACCCTGGCCGGCACCGGCGACACCTCGGACATCAGCCCCATGTCGGTCAACATCCTGGGCGACTTCAACCTGGCCGGCGAAATCTGGATCATCCGGGAATATTTCGAGAAGATGGGCGTCCAGGTGGTGGCCAACATCACCGGCGACGGCCGGGTGGCCGACGTCCGCCGCTGCCACGGCGCGGGGCTCAATATCGTGCAGTGCTCCGGCTCCACCATGGAACTGGCCAAGATGATGGAGGAGAAGTTCGGCACGCCATTCATGCGGGTGTCCTACCTCGGCATCGAGGACATGGCCGACTCGCTCTACGCCGTGGCCGACCGCTTCAAGCACCTCGATCCGGGCATCGTCGAGCGCACCCAGAAACTCGTGCGCGAGGAACTGGGCGTGCTTTTGCCCAAGCTCAAGGAGTACCGCAAGGATCTCGAGGGCAAGAAGGCGGCCGTGTACGTCGGCGGCGCGTTCAAGGCCTTCTCGCTCATCAAGGCCTTTCGCCACCTGGGCATGAAGGTGGTCCTGGTCGGGTCCCAGACCGGCACCAAGGAAGACTACGAGGAGCTGGCCTCCATCTGCGACCCGGGCACGGTCATCGTGGACGACTCCAATCCGCTGGAGCTGTCGAAATTCGTCCGGGAACTCGACGTGGACCTCTTTGTCGGCGGGGTCAAGGAACGGCCCATCGCCCACAAGCTCGGGGTCGGCTTCTGCGACCACAACCACGAGCGCAAGGAGGCCCTGGAAGGCTTCGTCGGCATGCTCAATTTCGCCAAGGAAGTGCACGCCTCGGCCACCAGCCCCATCTGGCGCTTCGTGCCCAGGCGCGAGGCCATGGCCAAGGCCATAAAGGAACAGGAGACCGCCAAGCGCGCGGCCGGGGGAGAAGGCATATGAGCGATTCGCCCTACGTTTCCACCACCAACGCCTGCAAGCTGTGCACGCCGCTCGGCGCGGCCCTGGCCTTTCGGGGCGTGGAGGGGGCCATTCCCTTCCTGCACGGTTCGCAGGGGTGCGCCACCTACATGCGCCGCTACATCATCAGCCATTTTCGCGAGCCCATGGACATCGCCTCCTCGGCCCTCGGCGAAAAGCAGGCGGTCTTCGGCGGCGGCCCCAACCTCAAAAAGGGCATCTTGAACGTCATGTCCAAATACGGGGCCACGGTGGTCGGCGTGGCCACCACCTGCCTGACCGAGACCATCGGCGACGACGTGCCGCACCTTCTCCACGAGTTCCGCAAGGAGTTCAGCGATCTGCCCCTGCCCGAGATCGTGAACGTCTCCACCCCGAGCTACTCCGGCACCCACATGGAAGGCTGGCACGCGGCCACGGCGGCGCTGGCCTCCCAGCTCGTGCGGGAAAAGGCCCCGGCCGAGCGCCGCGTCAATCTCATCCCCGGTTTCGTCTCCCCGGCCGACATCCGCTACTTCAAGGAAATCCTGGACGACTACGGCGTCGCCTATACGGTCCTGCCCGACATTTCCGAAGCCATGGACCGGCCGGCCCTGCTCGACTACGAGAAGCTGCCGGCCGGCGGCACGCCCGTGGCCTCCATCCGGGCCATGTCCGGCGCGCTTGGGTCCATCGAATGCGGCCGGGCCGACCACATGGCCGAAAGCGCCGGGACCAACCTGGAGCGCCGCTTCGGGGTGCGCAACATCCGCGTCGGCCTGCCCATCGGCGTGCGCGAATCCGACGCCTTTTTCGCCACCCTGGAAGAGCTGACCGGAACGCCCCTGCCGGAAAAACACGCCGCCGAGCGCGGCCGGCTCATCGACGCCTACGTCGACGGCCACAAGTACGTGGCCGGGAAAAGGGCCATCGTCTACGGCGAGGAAGACCTCGTCATCGCCATGGTGGCCTTCCTGGCCGAAATCGGCGTCAAGCCCATCCTGGCCGCCACCGGCGCCACCTGCCGCAACTTCAAGCAGGCCCTGGCCGACGTGACCGAGGGCATCCTGCCCGAGCCGCCCGAAGCCAGGGAAGGCGTGGACTTCCACGACATCGCCGAACAGGCCGCCGACCTCGCTCCGGATATCCTCGTCGGGCACAGCAAGGGCTACCGCTACGCCAAGGACATGGGCGTGCCGCTTCTTCGCATCGGATTTCCCATCCACGACCGCTTCGGCGGCCCGCGCCTGCTCCATGTGGGCTACCGCGGTGCCCAGACGCTTTTCGACCGGCTCGTCAACACCCTCCTCGAACGCAAGCAGGCCGACAGCGGCGTCGGATACGGCTATCTTTAAAAGGAGCGCGCAATGACCACCACCAAGGACCTTTCCAAGCACCCCTGCTTCAACCGCGAATCCGCCGGCTCCTGCGGCCGTGTCCACCTGCCCGTTGCGCCCAAGTGCAACATCATGTGCAACTTCTGCAATCGCAAATACGATTGCGTGAGCGAATCGCGCCCCGGCGTGACCAGCGCCGTGCTCACGCCGGAACAGGCCGTGCTGTACATGGAAAAGGTGCTGGAAAAAGAGCCCCGCATTACGGTGGCCGGCATCGCCGGTCCGGGCGACCCCATGGCCAACCCGGAAGCCATCGAGACCATCCGCCTGCTCAAGGAAAAATTCCCCCAGATGCTTTTCTGCCTGTCCACCAACGGCCTGGCCCTGCCGGCGCGGGCCGCGGAACTGGCCGAACTCGGCGTCTCCCACGTCACGGTCACGGTCAACGCCGTGGACCCGAAGATCGGCGCCAGGATCTATGCCTGGGCCCGGGACGGCAAGGTCATCCACCGGGGCGAGAACGCGGCCCGGCTATTGCTCGAACGCCAGATGGAAGGGATCAAAATCCTTAAGCAAAAAGGCGTCATTGTCAAATCCAACACCATCGTCATCCCCGGGGTCAACGACCGGAACGTGTTGGAAGTGTCCAAGAAGCTCTCCGAACTCGGGGTGGACATCCAAAATATCATGCCGCTTTTCCCGGTGGCCGAGACGCCCTTTGCCGAGGTGCCCGCGCCCACGGCCGAGATGATCAAGGACCTGCGGGCCAGCGCCGGCGAGATGCTGCCCCAGATGAGCCATTGCAAGCGCTGCCGGGCCGACGCCGTGGGCCTTTTGTGCAACGACCGTTCGGGCGAGCTGGCCCCGCTTTTAAGCGAATGCTCCCACACCGTGCCCGGCGCCGACTTGTCCACGCGCCCCTACGTGGCCGTGGCCACCCGCGAGGGCATGCTCGTCAACATGCACCTGGGCGAGGCCCACAGGTTCCAGATATGGAAACAGGAAGGCATCGGTTTCTCCTACGTCGAGGATCGCTACGCCCCGGACCCGGGGGCCGGCCCCAAGCGCTGGGAGGAACTGGCCAAGGTGCTCTCCGACTGCCGGGCCGTGCTGGTGGCGGCTTACGGCGAAACGCCGCGCAAGGTGCTGACCGCGGCCGGGGTGCTGCCCTACGAATGCTCGGGATTCCTGGAAACTGCCCTGACCGAGGTGTACGGCGCGGGGGACCTGTCCCTGCTCAAAAGCCGACGCAAGGGCCTGGGCAAGGCCTGCGGCTGCAGCGGCGGCAGCGGCGAAGGCTGCGGCTGATCCCCGACCGCGCGGCATCTCGCCGGAACGCTCCTGTAGCGTATCCTGGCGTCGATCTTTATAAAAACGGCGATTCCCCCGGATGTTTGGGTGGATCGCCGTTCATTTTTTGACAACAGCGTGGTGTCGGTATAGTTAGCGTTTTATTATCCCATGGTATATGATCATTGTCCGGGCAGCGTCTTTAAAAGGGCCAGACGGCAAGTTGGGAAAAGACAAAAATACATTCGATCCGCGCATGCCTCCGTTGATCGACACTGTAACAGGACATGCAAAAAACTGCGAACACCGAAATAACAGATAGTATCGAACTGCAAACCGGTTCTGACGAACCCGTTTCCGATGAAAGCCACGTCCTCGGCGTCTACGCACTCAGTCAGGATTCGAGGACAGGTCTTGGCGGAACAAAGAAACGCTACGCCCAGGAGACGCTCTGGTTCGTGCGTCGCATAAACGACGACGATTATTGCGTCCAACCCTTAAACGCCAATTCCATTCCATCCGGCCCCGTAACGACGCTCACCAAAGGCGAGTTTCTTCGCAGCTACCAGCCGCGCCCCGGATACTACGAAAAGCGCTGTCTGCCGTTTCTCGAATCCCTCAAGAAAAAAATCGCCACGGCCGACAAGCATCTGGACGCGGGCGAACTCGACGCCGCCGAAAAGGATTTCGTCAAAGCCCTGCTCCTGGACGAAAAGCACCCCAAGGCCAACGTCGAGCTGGGCAAAATCTCTCTGGAAAAAGGCGACGGGAAAAAGCTGGCCTCGGCCATGCGGCGCATCCTCGGCATCGACGCCCTGTTCCAGGAACAGGAACGGCACCTGTTCAACACATTCGCCATCTCCCTGCGCAAGGGGAAACGCTTCGCCGAGGCGATCGCCCTGTACGAACAGGCCCTTTCGCGCAATGCCGACGACGAGCACCTCCACTTCAACATGGCCCGCGCCCTGGCCGAAAGCGGCGACATCCCGGCCGCCCAGGGGCATCTGCGCCAGGCCCTGGCCCTGCGCCCCGATTTCGCCGAGGCCAGGCGCTTCCTGGCCCATCTCGACGGACTCGCCTCCGAGGCCGGCGACGGCGCCGCGCAGGATACGGGGGCGGCATGAGCGTTCCCGGAGCCTTTTCCCTGCACTGCCCGCCCGGCACCAAGGTGCTGCTGGAAATTGCCGGCCTGGAGGAAAAACTGGCCACGACCTGCGTGGGCCATCAGCGGGGCCGGTTCGTAATCGTGCAGATGCCGTCGGCAACCGAGACCTCCCGCGACGCCCTGTACCCGATGCTCTATCCCGACAACACGGTGATCGCCCGCTATCTGCACGAGGGCGCGGTGGTGGGATTCTCCTCCCGCCTCATCAAATACATCCAGATCCCTTTTCCCCTCGTCTTTCTCACCTACCCGGCCAATCTTGAATCCCGCGACCTGCGCAAGCACAAGCGTATCACCTGCTGCCTGCCCGGGTGCATGAAGCATGGCGACGTCACTGTCGCCGGCCTGCTCAGGGACGTCAGCATTTCCGGCTGCCAGTTCTCCTTTCCGCGCGAGGCCGCAGCGCCGGAGCCGGCCATCGACGCGGTGGTGGAACTGTCCTGCGAGTTGATCGGGTCAAGCGCCAAGGCCACGCTTCCCTGCGCGGTCAAACGGGTACTCCCTTCGGCCCGCCGGGTGGACATCGGGCTCAAATTCAAGGAAGTCCCCCAGGAGATCCGGGAAGCCCTGGCCGGCTACCTCGATACCGCCCTGCATGTGCTGGGCTGACCGCCCGCCGGGCTCCCCTCGCAACGAAAACGTCGCAAGCCCTCCTTCATTTTTGTTCGTTCGACGCTGCAAGGGGGATCGCCATCGCCCCCCCCTTCCCATGGCGCGCTTCCTTCCGACAGGCACCGTTCTTGCTTACCGCTTCTTGCAAACAAGGAGTGCGCCATGCTTGCACGCCTGCTGTCCCTGTTTTTTTTCTTCCACCGGCCGCCTTTTCCCGGTCCCCTGCGTCGTCCATGAATGCTGTGGCCGGCCCGGGACAAGGAAATCCCTTGGGCCGCGACTGGGACAAAATATCCCAGACGAAAACGCTGCTGGAACCATAAGTCCTCACAATGCCAGGTCCATCCTGGCACAAACCGCATCTGGAACACGTTACAGGGAAGCAACTGACACCTGTTCATCAAAATTCGTGTGACTCTATACAGACCGCCCTGCTTTCTCTATCCTGGCAGCACAATGGATCATGGCGGCCGGCTTGTACGGCGCGCCGCAGCCCGCCGCGCGTAACGCGCCAAGGAAAACGCCCCCGCATGTTTGACGCCAGTGTTCTTTCGCCCCTGCTGTTGACCCTCAAGATCTCCGTCCTGGCCACGGCCTCGGCCTGCATTCCGGCCATCGCCATGGCCCGGCTGGCCACGGTGCACAATTTTCCGGGCAGGGATCTCACCGACGCCATACTGACCCTGCCCATGGTGCTGCCCCCGACCGTGCTTGGCTACTACATCATCGTGTTCCTCGGCCGTCGGGGCATCGTCGGCCAGTATTTGTGGGAGCATTTCGGCTTCAACATCATGTTCACCTGGGAGGGCGCGGTCATCGCCGCGGCGGTGGTGGCCTTTCCCCTGGTCTACCGATCGGCCAGGGCCGCCTTCGAGGGCGTGGACGAAAATCTGGAAAACGCGGCCAGGACGCTCGGGGCCACGGAGACGGCCATTTTTTTCCGGGTGTCCCTACCGCTGGCCCTGCGCGGTCTTTTGGCCGGCATCATGCTGGCCCAGGCCAGGGCCATGGGCGAATTCGGCGCCACGCTCATGGTCGCCGGCAACCTGCCCGGCAAGACCCAGACCATGTCGCTGGCCGTCTACAGCGCCATGGCCGCCAACAACGAAACCCTGGCCAACACGCTGGTGCTCATCATTTCCGTGGTGTGCGTCAGCCTGCTTGTCATCGTGGCAAAAGTCATCAAACCCAAAACATGAGAAGGAGAAGCGCGATGTTGAAAAGAACCCTGCTGGCCCTGACGCTGGTTCTGGCCATGGCCCTGCCCGCCGCGGCCGCCCAGTTGACCGTGTCCGCCGCCGCCAGCCTTACCGACGCCTTCAACGCGGTGAAAACGGCTTTTGAAAAAGAACATCCCGGCTCCACCCTCAGCATGAACTATGCCGCTTCCGGACCGCTGCTGTCCCAGATGGAACAAGGCGCGCCCGTCGACGTGTTCGCCTCGGCCAACCAGAAGACCATGGACAAGGCCGTGGATAAAAAGCTCATCGACACCGCCACCCGCGTCAACTTCGCCCAAAACTCCCTGGTCTTGGCCGTGCCCGCCGCCAATCCGGCCAAGGTGAAGGACCTCGCCTCCCTCCAGGGCGCCGGCGTCAAGACCATCGCCGTGGGCAACCCCGAAACCGTGCCCGCCGGCACCTACACCAAGACGGCGCTGACCAAGGCCGGCGTGTGGGATACCCTCAAGCCCAAGTTCATCATGGCCGAGTCCGTGCGCCAGGTGCTCAACTACCTCACCCGGGGCGAGGTCGACTGCGGCTTCGTGTACGGCACCGACGCCAAGCAGGGCGGGGACAAGGTCGCGATCATGGCCGAGATCCCGCTGGAAAAGCCGGTGAGCTACCCTATCGCCGTGACGGCCGCTTCCACCCACAAAAAGGACGCCGAGGCTTTCGTCAAATTCGTCACCAGCCCCAAGGGCCAGGAAATCCTGAGCAAGTTCGGCTTCAAGAAACCGTAACGCAAGGCCGGTCCATGCGCATCACCGTCAACATCACCAAGTCCTACAAATCGGCCCAGCGGGACTTCCACCTGCAGTCCGAATTCGCCACCACGGGCAACCGGGTGGTGCTGTTTGGCCCCTCCGGTTCGGGGAAAACGCTGACGTTGCGCGCCATTGCCGGGCTCATGCGGCCCGACGCCGGCACCATCACCGTGGACGGCCGCGTCCTTGTGGACACGGCCGCCCGCGAGTTCGTGCCGCCGCGCTCGCGCAACATCGGCTACCTCTTCCAGGATTATGCCCTGTTTCCCCACCTCACCGTGCGCCAAAATGTGGGATTCGGCCTGAAACGGCTTTTCGGGCGAATGAGCCAGGAAAACACCGAGCGTGTGACGCAGATCATGGACCTTTTCGGCATCATCCCCCTGGCCGAGGTCAGGCCGTCCCGCATTTCCGGCGGGCAACGGCAGCGTGTGGCCTTGGCCAGGGCCCTTGTCGGCGACCCCAAGGCCCTGCTCCTCGACGAGCCCTTCTCCGCCCTGGACGTGCCGCTGCGCCAGCGGCTGCGGGTGGAGCTGGCCGGCATTTTAAACCGCCTGGACATCCCGCTGGTCATGGTCACCCACGACCCGGCCGATGTGGTCTTTTTCGGCGGCGACGTGGTCCACTACGCCGAAGGCAAGGTCAAGGAGATCCTGCCGGCCGAGGTCATGCGCCGCTCCATGGTGCGGGTGGCGTAAACGTCATTTGACGCGCAGTCTCCACCCGCGTAGGGGGAGACGATGACGCCTCGTTGCGATAGGGACCGGACATGAACAGCCTGACCGACGCCGCTTTTACGACCACCCCCATCACCGCCGCCAACCTGGAGGAAGTGATGGCCGTGGTGTCCGACGCCGCCTACCGCGACGACGGGAGCCTCATCAAGGCGCTTACAACCGACGGGCTGACCCAGCTCGACCTGACCGGCAGCGGCACGGGGACCTACGTGGCCGCCAATGCCGCCTTCGACGCCTGGACCACGGTCATAAACGACGAACCGGCGGCGATCATCGCCTTTCGCGGCACCGACGACATCAACTACTCCCTTGACGGCCTCAGTGCGTACGTAAGCAGCACCGACGCCTCCTATTGGCTCGATACCGAGGGCTACTACCACCTGCTCGATCAGGGGGTGGAGGCCTTCGACGCCGCGGTCTCGACCCTGGGCATAAGCCAGGTCTACGTCACCGGACACAGCCTCGGCGGCGCGGCCGCCCAGGCCTACATGGCCGAGCATCCCGACACCGCCGCGACCGACTACTCGGCCGTGGTGTTCGGCTCCCTGGGCCTTTCCGGCGGCGACGCGACCTGGGGCACGGACGCCCGGATCACGGCCTTCGCCGACGCCTCGGATTTCACCAATTCCCTCGGCACCCAGACGGCCGGGCTCACCATCACCGTGGCGACGGGCGAGACCAGCACGTCCTCGGGCCTCGACCTGTCGACGTTGCTGACCGATCCGGCCTCGTTTCTCACCACCCACTCCATCGCGCTTTTCGCCGACGACGCCGCCCGCTACGACGCGGCCAAGGCTGGCATCCCGGCAACCGACGTGACCACGTTCATCACGGCCACGGCCAAGGTGGGCGGCCTGACGCTGACCGTGTCCCCCACGGCCTGAGCAGGCCCTGGCACAAAAAAACGGCCCGGGGAAACCCGGCCTTTCGACCAAATTCCTCCGGGCTCTCTTCAAAGCCTTCCACATTACAGCAGATTACCGCACGATCCCCTTATAATAAACTTTAGGAAGGGGAGAGCGCGAGAGGGGAGAACCCTTTTTAAAGGGTTTCCCCTCTCGCACTTTTCTTCCCCTCCACATCCTTCGGCTTGCGGCCGAAGCCGATGGCGTCGACGGGGCACACGCCCAGGCAGTCGCCGCAGTTGGTACAGTTGGCTTCCTCGGGTCGGGTGGCCAGTTCGCATAGCCGGTTGCACCTGCCGCAGCCGGTGCAGGCGCTGGTCTTGAAGACCTTCCAGAGAGCCACGCCCTTGACCGCCTCCAGCGCGCCGCCCATGGGACAGGCGAACCGGCACCAAGCCCCGGCCAGAACGAGTCCCAGAGCCAAAAAGCCCAGGACGATAAAGAACGCACCAGCCACAGCAGGCCGGCGTGATCGAAAGTCAGGATGGCGGACTCGAAAAAGGCCCCCACCCGGATCGGCACGTCGGCCCGGGGCTGGCTCATGATATAATAGATGTAGAGGCAGGCGGCGAGGGCCAGATACTTGCCGTAACCAGCCAGACGCAGGGCCTTGCTGCCGTATTTGCGGCCAAAGGGGGCGAGCTTGCCGAAAAGCTGCACGGCCAGCCCGCCGCACGACCAGACCCGCAGCATCTCCCCGGTTCCGTCCGCCGCGCCGGGGCTCGATGCTTCGGGCGCACAGCCGCCGGCCTGTTGACAACGGTCACGAAAAGACCCTACGCAATCCGAGGAGATCATCAGACGATGTCTTCCCGTCTTACCCCCGTGCGCAGCCGCAAACTTGGCGATCTCGTCATCCAGCAGATCCAGGAGAAGATTTCCCTGGGCGTGTTCCCGCCGGGGGCGAAGATTCCCACCGAGCCCACGCTCATGGCCCAACTCGGCGTCGGCCGCTCCACCGTGCGCGAGGCCGTGCGCGTGCTGGTCAGCGCCGGGCTTTTGGAAGTGCGCCAGGGCGACGGCACCTATGTCCTGGAACGCCACTCGGGCCACGAACCCCTTGAATACCGCCTGCGCCGGGCCAAGACCGAAGAGATAAGCGAGGTGCGCCGCATCCTCGAGGTGGAGACGGTCCGGCTGGCCGCCGCCAATCGCAGCGCCGCCGATATCGAGACCATGCGCGAATGCCTGGATAAAAAGCAGACCGCCCTGATCGCCGGCGACGCCCACGGCTACGTGACCGCCGACATCGCCTTCCACACCGCCGTGGCCGCGGCCAGCGGCAATGGCCTTTTGGCCGACCTCTACCGCAGCTTCTGCATGGTCTTTCAGGACTTTCTCGACACGCTTATTGCCGACCGGGGCGTCAACCAGTACCAAAACCGCATCCACACGGGCCTTTTGACCGCCATCGTCGACAAGGACCCCGATGCGGCCGTGCGTTTCGCCCTGGAAGCCATGGACCGCACCAGCAACGACGCCCAGGAGCTTGCCACCCAGTAAGCCGCCCGGCCTTGGGATTCAGGCTACTGGCCAGGATTGCACCGTTTTGAAACACCCTGTTATTTTGGGAAGATACATCTTCATTCGCGCGTCTTCCCTTGACACGCCGTGATCGGATTGTTACTCGTTTAGCACTCTACTGATTCGAGTGCCAAACCGGGGATGCTCCATCATGACGCTTTTGGATCGCGAACGGGAAGTACTGACCACCATCATCGAGGTCTATATCGCCACGGCCTCGCCGGTCGGTTCCCGGGCCGTGTCCAAAATCAGCCCCCTCGGCCTGTCCCCGGCCTCCATCCGCAACATCATGGCCGACCTGACCGAGGCCGGCTACCTGGACCAGCCCCACACCTCGGCCGGCCGGGTGCCCACATCCAAGGCCTTCCGCTTCTACCTCGACACAGTCATGCGCCCCTCGCCGCTGGCCGCCCGGGAGCGCCACCGCATCGCCGACGACCTGGCCACGGCCGGGCTCGAGGTGGGCGACCTGTTGCGCCGGGCCTCGCGCGTGCTGGCCGGACTGTCGCTCCAGGTGGCCATGGTCATCGCGCCCAAGCAGGCCGACGCGCGCTTCAAGCGCATCGACTTTTCCCTTTTAAACCCCGGGCTGGTCATGGTCCTGCTCGTGCTCCAGGGCGGCCTCGTGCGCACCCGGGTCATCGAGACCGCCCCCGAGGTCACGGCCGACAACCTAGTCAGCTACGCCAATTATTTAAACGACCTGTTCGGGGACATGACCGTAAGCGAGGTCCGGGCCAGACTCGTGCGCGAACTCGAGGAAGCCAAGCGGACCGTCAACGCCCTGTGCCGGGAAGCGCTGACCCTGGCCAGCTCCGCCTTCGACGGGGAGCGCGAGGCGGCAAGCGAAGTCATCGTGGACGGCACGCCCAATATCCTGGGCCAGCCGGGATTCACCGACGCCGAACACCTGCGCGAACTCATGCGCGTGCTCGAAGAGCGCACGATCCTGCTTGAACTGCTGGACAAAACCGCAAACGAGCTTAGAACGGTAATAACCATTGGCGGCGAACTGGACCGGGTCGCCCTGGTCGACGTCGGCGTCATCACCGCGCCCTACGGCGCGGGCTCCCATCCGCTCGGGGCCATCGGCCTTATCGGCCCCCTGCGCATGAATTACGCCAAGCTGGTGCCTGTGGTGAATTTCACCGCCGACACCTTAAGCCGGCTGCTGGACCGGCGTTTTTAACCGAAAAAGCCTCCGCTTGCGGCGCGACCGGTTTGAGCCGGCCTTTTTTCGCGCCCAGGTGGCTCACGTCCTGGAGGAAGCATGTCCCCTGAGCAGAGAAATCCCGAAGAAGTCCCCACTCCGGAAGATGGGGCCGCAACCGCCGGCTCCCCGGAGGAAGAGATCGAAAAACTGCGCGCCGAACTGGCCGCCGAAACCGACCACCGCCTGCGCAGCCTGGCCGAAGCCGAGAATCTGAAAAAACGCCTTCTGAAAGAAAAGGAAGAGTTCCAGAAATACGCCACCGAATCCCTGGTGTCGGAACTCCTGCCCGTCCTCGACCACCTCGACCTGGCCCTGGCCCACGGCCGGGGCAACGAAGCCTGCAAGAACTTCGTGGTCGGCGTGGACATGACCAGAAAGGCCTTTATCGACATCCTGGCCCGCCACGGCGTGGCCGAATTCGGTGTCGAGGGCGAGGCGTTCAACCCCGAAACCCACGAGGCCCTGGGCATGGCCGCCCGCCCCGACCTGCCCGACGATACGGTGGCCCAGGTGGTCCAGAAAGGCTACAACCTGCGCGGCCGACTGCTGCGTCCGGCCAAGGTCATGGTCAACAAGGCCCAAGGCGCCGGCTAGGACGCCTTTTTTCGCCAAAGCCCCTTTACTCGAATGAAACGGGCCTTATATAGCAGCCTGTCACCAGGAAATTATGCGTCCACAGGGCGCAAGACCATACCGGAACCACCAAGGAGGAAAGGCTATCATGGGTAAGATAATCGGGATCGACCTCGGGACCACCAACTCCTGCGTCTACGTCATGGAGGGTAAGGACCCGAAGTGCGTCACCAACCCCGAGGGCGGCCGCACCACCCCGTCCATCGTGGCCTTTACCAAGGAACGGCTGGTGGGCGAGATCGCCAAACGCCAGGCCGTCACCAACCCCGAGCGCACCATTTTCGCCATCAAGCGCCTGATGGGCCGCAAGTTCAACGGCCCGGAAGTCACCCGCTGGCTGGAGCACTGCCCCTATAAGATCGTCGAGGGCACCGGCGGCGACGCCTATATCGAGGTCGAGGGCAAGAAGTACAGCCCGGCCGAGATCTCGGCCATCATCCTCGGCAAGCTCAAAAAAGACGCCGAAGCCTACCTGGGCGAAACCGTGTCCGAAGCCGTCATCACCGTGCCGGCCTACTTCAACGACGCCCAGAGGCAGGCCACCAAGGACGCGGGTCGCATCGCCGGCCTCGAGGTCAAGCGCATCATCAACGAGCCCACGGCCGCCTCCCTGGCCTACGGCTTCGACAAGAAGTCCAACGAGAAGATCGCCGTGTTCGACCTTGGCGGCGGCACCTTCGATATTTCCATCCTGGAAGTCGGCGACAACGTCGTCGAAGTGCGCGCCACCAACGGCGACACGTTCCTGGGCGGCGAGGACTTCGACCAGCGCGTCATCAACTTCCTGGTCGAGGAGTTCAAGAAGGAAAACGGCATCGATCTGGCCAAGGACCGTATGGCCCTGCAGCGCCTCAAGGAAGCCGGCGAAAAGGCCAAGAAGGAACTTTCCACGGCCATGGAGACCGAGGTCAACCTGCCGTTCGTCACGGCCGACGCCTCCGGTCCCAAGCACATGCTGGTCAAGCTCACCCGCAGCAAGCTAGAGTCCCTGGTCCATGATCTGGTCCAGCGCACCGTGGAGCCCTGCCGCAAGGCCCTGGCCGACGCCGGCCTCAAGGCCTCCGAGATCGACGAGGTCGTGCTCGTCGGCGGCATGACCCGTATGCCGCTGGTCCAGAAGAGCGTGCAGGAGTTCTTCGGCAAGGAGCCCAACCGTTCGGTCAACCCGGACGAGGTCGTGGCCATGGGCGCGGCCATCCAGGGCGGCATCCTGGCCGGTGACGTCAAGGACGTGCTGCTGCTCGACGTGACCCCGCTGTCGCTTGGCATCGAGACCTTGGGCGGCGTGTTCACCAAGCTGATCGACCGCAACACCACCATCCCGACCCGCAAGAGCCAGGTGTTCACCACGGCCGCCGACAACCAGCCGTCCGTGTCCATCCACGTGCTCCAGGGCGAGCGGCCGATGGCGAACGACAACATGACGCTCGGGCGCTTCGAGTTGGCCGGCCTGCCGCCGGCGGCCCGCGGCATCCCGCAGATCGAAGTCACCTTCGACATCGACGCCAACGGCATCGTCAACGTCTCGGCCAAGGACACCGGCACCGGCAAGGAGCAGTCCATCCGCATCACCGCTTCCTCGGGCCTGTCCGAATCCGACATCCAGAATCTCATCAAGGATGCCGAGTCCCATGCCGAGGACGACAAGAAGAAGCAGGAACTCATCGAGGTGCGCAACCAGGCCGACACGCTGGTCTACACCACCGAGAAATCCCTGGCCGAGCTCGGCGAGAAGGTCGACGCCACCACCCGCGGCGAGATCGAGGCCAAGCTCAACCACGTCAAGGAAACCTTGAAGGGTGAGGACGGCGACGCCATCAAGCGCGCCACCGAGGACCTGTCCCAGGCCTCGCACAAGCTGGCCGAGACCCTCTACCAGCAGAAGGCCCAGGCCGGCGGCGCCCAGCCCGGCGGTCCCGAGGCCGGCCCCGCTGGCGGAGCCCAGGCCGGCAAGACCGGTCCCGACGAGGACGTGGTCGACGCCGATTACACCGAAGTGAAATAGCCGCGCCGGGCGCGCACTTGCTTTCGCGTCCGATCACGCGTAGTTGAAAGCCTGACCCGTCCCCATGACGGGTCGGGCTTTTTTCATGCTCTGGCCACGGCGGCACGGCCGCCAAACCCCCGGTTCGCCCATGCACGCCAAGACCCCACTTATTCGCCTCTCCCCCCGCCTTGCCGCGGGGTTGGTATTGTGTCTCGTCCTGACCACCCTTTCGGGCTGCGGCGGTCTTTTCTCCGGATCCAAGACACCGCCGCCGACGCCGCAAGCGCCTGCGCCGACGCCGACGGTCGTGACGCCGGCCCCGCCGCCGACACCTGTGAGCCAAAACACCGTGGCCGTGCTGCTGCCGCTTGGCGGCCCGTTCCGCGAACTCGGCGGCAAGGTGCAAAAGGGCATCAAGGCGGCCCAGGACGAGCTGGCCGCGGCCGGCACGCCCCTGGACGTCATCGTCATCGACGCCACCCAGCCCGATTGGGTCAACACCCTGCGCAACCTGCCGCCGGAAGTCGGCGTGGTGGGCGGGCCGATGCACCCCTTGACGCTCAAGGAGCTGCAATCCACCGGACTGCTGCAAAGCCGCGTTTTTCTGGCTTTTCTGTCCAACCTGGGCGAGGCCCGCGAGGGCATCGACGCCTGGCGGTTTTTCCCCAGCGCGGCTGACGAGATCGACGCGCTGTTGCGCCTGTCGCTGACCAATTACGGCATCAACCAGTTCGGCATCCTGCGCCCCGGCGACCGCTACGGCCAGTCCATGGGCGAGGCCTTCGCCCTGGCCACGGCCCAGCTCGGCGGGCAGATCACGGCCACGGGCGTGTATTCGCCCCAGGACGCCACCGGCTGGGACGCGACCGTGCTGGAGATGCTCAAGACCGGCGGCGGCCGGCCCGGTTTCGGGGCCGTTTTCATCCCGGACGACTGGACCCGGGCGGACAAGGTGCTGGCCAATTTCTTCCGCAACAAGGTCGACGACCTGCTCATCCTCGGCCCGCAACTGTGGACCGAGGCGCTCTACCGCGCGGCCGCCAACAAGACGCCGATCAACATCAACAACTACCGTCTGGCCGTGTGCCCCGGGGCCTGGTGGCCCGAGAGCCAGGGCAAGGCCACCCAGGACCTCCTCGCGGCCATGCACGCCGTCGGCGAAGATCATCCCGACATGTGGGAGGCGCTCGGCTACGACTTCACCCGGTTCGCCGCCCGCCTGGGCCGCCTGCCCCAGGGCACGCCGCCCCAGGAAGTCAGTTCCCGCCTCGCCCAGGCCGCCAAGGGCATGGACTTCAGCATGGCCCCCCTGTCCTATGGACCGGACGGCCGGGCCCATGTGGCCATGTATCTCTTCCGTCCGTCGGTGGCCGGGCCGGTGCTGCTTGATCCCGAGGGATTCCGCCAGCGCCTCAATGCCATTCGGCAAAAGGCCCTGGAAAATCCGGCCCCCGAAACCGAGCAGTCCTATTCGCCCAATCCCGCGCCGGCCGCCCAGCCGGGCGCGCCCGTGCCGACCCAACCGGCCCAACCGGCACAGCCGCAGCCGGCCAGCCCGGCCACGGTCCAACCCGCGCAGCCGGCCAGCCCGGCCGCGCCCAAGCCGCAACAGCAACAGCCCGCCCCGCTGGAGCCGGTCCCGGCCCACCAGCGGGTCATGTCGGTCTCCTGACCCAAGGAAGTTCGAGGTATGAAGATCAGCCCGGAAGAAGCGGCCAAGGTGGCCAAACTGGCGCGGCTTCGTTTCGACGAGGAGGCCCTGGCCGGATTCGCCGGCCAGATGGAAGACATCCTGGCCTACATGGACACCCTTGGCGCGGTGGATACCGAAGGCGTGGAGCCGCTTTACAGCCCGGTGCTGCACGCTACGCCGCTGCGTGAGGACAAGGCGCAAAAGACCTGCCCTCGCGACAAGGTGCTGGCCAACGCGCCGGCCACCGACGGCCAGTTCTTCGTCGTGCCTAAGATCGTTTAAGAAAAGTGAAGCAAGCGGGGCGCTGTCCCGCACCCCGCCGGGGGCGACCATCCCCCGGTCCCCCGACAAGGGGAAAGGGGGTACGCGCATAAAGGATTTGTCATGTCCGAGATTTGCCGTCTGTCCCTGACCGAAGTCCGCGACAAACTGGCCGCCGGGGAAATCAAGGCCGAGGAAGCCGTCGCCGCCTGCCTGGGCCGCATCGAAGCCACCGAGCCCAGAATCAAGGCCATCCTCACCCTCACAGCCGAGGCCGCCCTGGAACGAGCCAGGGCCATGGACGCCGCCGGTCCGGACGCCGGCAAACGCCTGTGGGGCGTGCCGGTGCTCATCAAGGACGCCATCTGCGTGGCCGACGCCCCCACCACCTGCGCCTCCAAGATCCTGGAAAATTTCGTTCCCTTCTACGATGCCGCCTGCATTGCCAAGCTGCGGGACGCCGGCGCGATCATCCTCGGCAAGGCCAACATGGACGAGTTCGCCATGGGCTCTTCCACGGAAAATTCCGCCTATAAGGTCACGGCCAACCCCTGGGACACCTCCCGCGTCCCCGGCGGATCGAGCGGCGGATCGGCTGCGGCCGTGGCCTCCGGCCAGTGCTTCGCGGCGCTCGGCACCGACACCGGCGGCTCCATCCGCCAGCCCGCTGCCTTTTGCGGGACGCTCGGCATAAAGCCCACCTACGGCCGCGTGTCGCGCTACGGGCTGGTCGCCTACGGCTCGAGCCTCGACCAGATCGGGCCGCTGACCCGCAATGCCGCCGACGCCGCCGCCATGCTCACCGTCATTTCCGGCCACGATCCCCGCGATTCCACCTCCGCCCCGCGCGAGGTCCCGGATTTCGAAGCCGCCATCGCGGACGCCAAGGACCTTACGGGCCTCACCATCGGCCTGCCGGACGAATACTGGGGCGAAGGCGTGGACGACGAAGTGCGCGCCGCCTGCCGCTCGGCCGTGGATACGGCCCAAAAACTCGGCGCCAACGTCGTGCCCGTCTCCCTGCCCCACACCCCCTACGCCGTGGCCACCTACTACATCGTGGCCATGGCCGAAGCCTCCTCCAACCTGGCCCGGTTCGACGGCGTGCGCTACGGCTACCGCGCCCCGGACGCCAAGTCCCTGGAGGAGCTCTACGAACTGTCGCGCTCCCGGGGCTTCGGCCACGAGGTCAAGCGCCGCATCGTCATCGGCACCTACGTGCTCTCGGCCGGCTACTACGACGCCTATTATCGCAAGGCGGCCCAGGTCCGACGCCTCATCCGCCAGGATTTTCTCGACGCCTTCACCAAATGCGACGTCATCTGCGGCCCGACCTCGCCCTTCGCCGCCTTCCCCATTGGCCAGATGTCCGGCGACCCCCTCAAGATGTACTTAAGCGACATCTTTACGATTTCCTTGAACCTCGCCGGCCTGCCCGGACTCTCCATGCCCGTGGGCCTGGGCAAGGATTCGCACATGCCCATCGGCATGCAGCTCTTCGGTCCGGCCTTCGACGAAACAACCATCCTGCGCACGGCCAAGGTCCTTGGCGACGCTTTGCCGGGACTGCCCGAGCCGGCGGGATTGTAGGAGCCTCCGGCGGCCAGGGGGAAACTTTTTGAAAAAAGTTTCCCCCTGGACCCCCTTCAAAAACTTTCGACGGGGTGTGTTCACTTCACCGGGACCGTGATGTTCGAGAAGGCAGACCCGTAAGAAACGAGCGGCTCGTTGCCCTTGTATCATGCAACCTTCACGGTCCGATACTTCCGGACTTGAAACGCGTCGTCAGGGCTGGCGTGGGGGCAGGACGGACGCCAAGGCGTATTCTTCAAATATACGCCGCGCGCGGCTGCCCTGCCCCCACGCCGGCCGTTCAACCAGGGACGCAGAGAGCCAGGCAGCACAATACATCCAACCAGTACGGCGGAATGGTCCTTCTCGACCATGCCCAAGAACCGGGCGAAAGATTTTCCCGAGTGCGAATCGGATCGCCAGGGCGGGCAGGGGGCAGGACGGACGCCAAGGCGTATTCTTCAAATATACGCCGCGCGCGGCTGCCCTGCCCCCACGCCGGCCCACCACCAGCCGGAGGATTTTCATGCGCATAGCCGTAGCCGTTTCCGGCGGCGCGGACAGCCTCCTTGCCCTGGGCCTGCTGCAAAAGGAAGGGCATGAGGTCTTCGCGATCCACGCCCATTTCCTGCCCTCGGACGACACGCAAAAAGATTTAGCGGCGGCCATTGCCGCCCAGTGCGCGGCCATCGGCGTGCCCTTCCAGGCCATCGACCTGTCAGACGCCTTCCGCGCCCGCGTCATCGAACCCTTCATCGCCGCCTATGTCGCCGGCGAGACCCCCAATCCCTGCGCCGCCTGCAACCGCGACCTGAAATTCGGCCTGCTGGCCGAGGCCGCGATCTCCCTTGGCGCGGACAAAATCGCCACCGGCCACTATGCCCGGCTTGCGGACACGCCGGCAGGCGCGGCCCTTTTTCGCGGCGCGGATGCCACGCGCGACCAGAGCTATTTCCTGTCCCTGGTGCCGCAAGAGGCCTTGGCCCAGGCCATTTTCCCCCTGGCCCATCGCAAGAAGGCCGACAATCCCGAGGCCCTGGCCGCCCTCGATCTGGCCCCGCCCCTGCCCCGGGAATCCCGCGAGGTCTGCTTTGTGCCCGGCGACGACTACCGCGCCTTTCTGGAGGCAAGCGGCGTTCCCCTCTCCGGCCCCGGCCCCATCGCGCTCCCGGACGGGACGATCCTCGGCGCGCACCAGGGCCTGTGGCGGCACACCATCGGCCAACGCAAGGGACTTGGCGTGGGCTGGCGCGAACCGCTCTACGTCCTGGCCAAGGACGCCGACGCCAACACCCTGCGCGTCGGTCCGAAGAAGGACCTCCTGGCCACGTCCTGCCGCGCCCGGGAGGTCAATATGCTCCTCCCGCCGCACGACTGGCCGGAAACGGTCCTGGGCCAGACCTGCTACCGCATGGCCCCGCGCCCGGCCCGGGCCGCGATCACGGTGGACGGCAGCCTGGACATCGTGTTCGAAGCACCGCTCCCCCGCCCCACCCCGGGACAGGTGGCCACCCTTTATGACGCGGCAGGCCGCGTGCTCGCCGGCGGCGTCATCGTGGCGTAGGAAGCGGGGGGGCCTCCGGCGGCCAGGGGGAAACTTTTTAAAAAAAGTTTCCCCCTGATGCCCCTTTCAAAAACTTCTCATAGGGACTTGGGGGGCGGCACCGGATACGGGACAAAAACGGATCAAGGGGTATGGCTCTGCCGGCCCCGGCCTTGTCTTCCCCGGAAAGCTTGGCTAAATGGCGTTGGTCCCGGCGTTTCGGGACCAGGAACCTTCCTTATGCCAACCACCGCCCGTCGTCTGTATCCCCTGCTGCTCGTCCTGCTGCTCCTGGCCGGGGCGGTCTTGCGTCTGGCCTATCTCGGCGAACCCTCGCTGTGGTGGGACGAATTCATAACGCTCGGCATCTCCCAACTTTCCATCGGCCGCATGCTCCACATCCTGACCGTGGTCGGCCCGTCGGACATCGGCGGCGAGTTCTTCCCGCCGCTCTATCATCTGATCACCCACTTCGTGCTCTCCGTCAGCCACGACGACGCCATGCTGCGGCTTTTAAGCGTCGCCAGCGGCACGGCCTCCATCGCCGTGCTCTACGGACTGGTCAGCGAAATCCTGTCGCGCCGGGCCGGGCTTTTCGCCGCCGGGCTCACCACTTTTTCCGTCTACCAGCTCCATTATTCCCGGGAACTGCGGCCCTACAGCCTCTTCATGCTGCTGGCCCTGCTGTCGCTTTGGGCGCTCTACCGGGCGCTTTCGCGCGGCGGCGCGGTGCGTTACGTCGCCTACGCCCTGGTCACCATGGCCATGTGCTACACGTCGTACATGGCCAGCTCCAACATCGCGGCCGAGGGCGTGTTCACGGTATGGTTCCTGGGCAGCCGGCTGGCGAAAAAGGACTTGCCGCTGCGGGACGCGGTCAAAAAAGGCCTGGCCCTGCTTGCCGCCGTGGCCGTGGTCGGGCTGTGCTACCTGCCGTGGATTCCGGCCTACCGCAACATCTTCACCCTGCTGCGGTCCAAAGGCGTTTCTCCCGGCATCCCGGCCGATTTCCCCCTCACCGTGTTGACGGAATTCGGAGCCTACGCAGCCGAGCGCCATGGCCTGCCCTGGCTGCCCCTGGCCCTTTTGGGACTGGCCGGCTGCGCCGTCGCCGCCAGTCGCCGCTACCGCGACGGGCTGGTGCTGCTCGGAGCCTTCGCGTTCATGCCGGTGGTGGCCTTTCTCGTCGCCGGCACCCAGCTCGAAATCAGCTCCCGCTACGTCTTCAACGCCTATTACCTGCTCATGGCCATGGCCGGGCTGGCTATGGCCGTGCTCCTCGAACGCATCGCCACCTATCTGGACCTGTCCGGGAAAAGCGCCGCCTGGGCCGTGCCCCTGGTCGGCATCTGCCTGTGCCTGACGGTCAACATCCCCAACCTGCGTTCGCTCGGGACCTATTATCGCCGCGAAACGTCCTATTCCAAGGAGCTGGCCGACTATCTCGCCTGGAACAAAAACGACGTGCGCTATCTCTTCTACCAGAGCAACCGCAACCCCAAGCTCATTGCCGACTGGTACCTGCCCCGCGTCTTCGAAAATCTTTCCCATTACACGCCGCGGGGCTACAAGCGCACGTTCCACCTGATCCAAAGCGATCTGACGCCGCCCCAGACGCCCTTTTTCCCGCACAAGCGCATCACGATCCAGGACACCACGGTCTCGGCCATCGGCCTTGTCAGCACGGCCCCGGTGGTGCTCTATCCGGACGCGAATGGCGCGGCGCGATTCGTCGAGGACTTCACCACCTACGACTTCTACGCCGACTGCGACGAGGCGGTGAACCTCGGCCCCGAAAGCCGCTACCACACCCTGTCCCACTACGATTACGAAAAGCCCGGCCATGCGACCTATACGTTCCAGGCCGCCGCCGGGACGCGCATCACCGCCGCGAAGCTGTCGCTGATGTTCTCGGCCACGTTCCTTGAAGGCGTGCCGTCCGATTCGCGCATCGGCGTCTCCGTGGCCGCCGGCGACGCGCCCTTTACGGAAATCGCCACGGTGACCGGCAAGGACTTTCTCGGCCCGGACGGCAAGCTGATCGCCCCCAATCATGAAAAGCGCCGCTTCATCACCAAAACGTATGACGTGCCGGCCATCGGCCCGGACACCGAAAAGATCCGCCTGCGCATGGATTACGGCCCGGTGGCCAACCCCGGCATCATCGAAGCCTTCCGCATCGAGGCGAGCGCGACCCTGGCCGGCCGTCCGACCGGCCCCGGCCCGGCCCTGGACGCCCTTCTTCGCGCCGCCGGGCATAACGCCCTGACCACATGGCATCCCGGGGAACCGCTGGTCGATGCCGATGCGCTCTACGTTTTCCCGGCCGGTCAGGACATTCCCCAGGGTCCGGCCAATCCCGCCAGCGCCCTGGCCCCGTTTCTGGCCGCCCATCCCGGCATCGCACCCGTGTTTGCCATCCCTGGCGAAAACGGCCGGCCGGCCTACCTCTTTTACGATCCGGCCCTGACCGATCCCTTCGTTGCCCTGGCGCAAAATGTTCCGGTCACGGCCCGCCTGGGCGAAAAGCCGCCCCGCAACGTTCCGGCCATCAAGCTTTCCGGCGCGCTGAACCGCCCCAGGCTGCGCATCGGCGACACGACGCTCACCGTGCCGGTGCTGTCCCCGCCGCCGACGACCCTGCTCCTCGGCACGGACGGCGTCGGCGTGCTGCGCTTCGAGCCGAGCTTCGCCCGGGAAAAGGACGCCCTGGCCGCCTTTCCGCTGGCCTGGAACATCCGCAAGAATAGCGGCGAGGACTGCCTGTCCTGCAAGGCCCCGGGCCCCTGCTCGGTCACCGTGCCCATCAGTTCCGCCTATCCGATAAAGACTCTGCGCATCCTGTCCTATCCCCGCGTGTTCGCGGACAAGGCCGGCAAAAATACGGTCACCGTGTCCTTTTCCCCGGACGGCACCCATTTCAGGCCCCTGGACACCCTGCGCAGCGACCGCTCCGGCCTGTGGCAGGGACTCATGGTGCGACGCGTGTCGGTCATGCGCTTTCGCCGCCCCATCAACAACGGCTTCGTCCGCTTCGATCTTTCCGGCCAGGGCGCGCAGCTCTGGTCGCGAGACGTTACCCGCATGCGCATCGAGGCCGTGCTCGACGCATCCAAGTTCCCCGACCTGACCGAAAGCGCCCTGACCTTCCCGCTCAAGCTCGAAGACAATGCCGGCGCGCCCCTGTCCCTTTTCCTCTCGCCCCGGCCCCAGCCTTATCTGCCCGGCCTGCAGGACGATTTCTGATGGCGCTGCCCGGCATCCGCGACGTGCTCCTCGACCGGGACGGCACCATCATCGAGGAGCGCCACTATCTCTGCGACCCGGCCGGCGTGGCGCTCGTCCCCGGTGGCGGCGAGGCCCTGGGACGACTCGTCCGGGCCGGGAAACGACTTTTTTGCGTCACCAACCAATCCGGCATCGGCCGGGGGTATTATACCCAAACGCATTTCCAGGCCGTCCAAAAGCGCCTGGTGGACCTCCTTGTCCCCTTTGGCGCGAAAATTACCGAAACGGCCTTCTGCCCCCACGCACCGAGCGACAATTGTGCCTGCCGCAAGCCGGCCACGGGCCTGTTCGAGGCGCTTACCGCCCGCCACGGCCTCAATCCAGCCACAACGGCCATGATCGGCGACGCGGCTTCGGACATCGCCTTCGGACTGGCCTTCGGCGCGGCCGTCACCATCCTCGTCATGACCGGCCATGGCAGGCGGGATGCCGCAAAACTCGAGCTGCCGCACCTCTCCGGCGACATTTGGGTCCTGGCCGAGCGCCAACCCGCCTGGCCCCATGTCCTGGCCCGCGACCTGCCCGCCGCCGTGACGTTTCTCCTCGAGGCGGAAACGGCCGGGACACCCCGCCCATGAGCCGCGCCCTGGCCAAGGCCCTGTCCAGCCAATGGGCGGCCACGCTCTACGCCGCCGCCGTCTCCGTGGGCCTGACCTTTCTGCTCGGCCGCGTCCTGGGGCCGGCCGGCTTTGGCCAATACACCTACATCCTCACCCTGGCCTCGCTCTTCGCCATCCTTCAGGACGGCGGCTTCACCACGCTCATCTTCCGCGAAACCGCCAAGGCCGGGCTCGTGACTTCCACGGATCGGCCGCCGCTCATGTCCCTGGCCATAGGGCATCTGGTCGCAACGACCCTTTTCGGCCTGTGCCTGCTTCCCCTTTTCTCCCGGGGCGAACGCTGGTCCCTGGGCGCGGCCGTGCTCTACTACGCCCTGTTCACCGCCGCCGCCCTGGTCTCCGCCCACCTCAAGGGCCATAACAATTTCGCCGCCGAGGCCGTCTGGCGCGCCGTCACCCGCACCGCCACAGCCGTCTGCGCCGGCCTCGCCCTGCTGGTGCCGTCCCCCGGCCCCACCGCCATTTTCTTCGGTCTGCTCGTCGGACAAGCCATCGCCCTGGCCACTCCCTTTGCCAAGCCGCTGGCCACCCGGCCGCGCCTGGCCGTCAGCCGCGAAATCTACGCCCCCTGCCTGGCCTTTCTGTGCATCTCCGCCGCCACGGCCATCTACTTTCGCTGCGATATCGTGCTGCTGCGCCTGCTCACCCCGGACCCGGCCGAGGTCGGCAACTACGCCGCCGCCTACCGCCTCATCGAAGGCGTCATCATGCTGGCCACGCCGCTGGCCCACATCTTTTTCCGCAAACTGCGCGTTTCCCTCGAAGACTCCCAGGCCTTCAAGCGTTCCTTCACCCTCATGCTCACCGTCATGATCGGCCTGTCGGCGGCCGCCACCATCGGCGGGCTCATCCTCGGCCCCTTCATCCTCACCCTGGCCTTCGGCCACAAATACGCCGCAGCCATCCCCCTGCTCTCCTGGCTGCTGGCCTCCCTGCCCTTCATCCTCCCCAATTACGTCCTCACCCAGGCCCTCGTCGCCCTCGGCCGCGAACGCTACTACGCCGGCGTCACCGTCGCCGCCGCTGGCCTCAACATCGGCCTCAACCTGCTTTTGATCCCAGTCCTCGCCGCCAAAGGCGCGGCCCTGGCCACCATCGCCACCGAAGCCGCCCTCTGCGCCGGCCTCGCCCTGTCCTTCGTCAGGAAGGGCTTTGCGACGAAGGCCGGCGAGTAGCGGTTAGGCTGGGCGAAGGGAAAGGCAAAGGCGGCTGGGGCTCTGCCCCAGACCCCGCCGAGGGGCCACGGGCCCCCCGGTCCCCCCTTCCCGGCTCTGGTCGGGTGAAGGCTTGGCTGGCTGACGCCCAGGCGGATGAAACAAGATGGCGGCGGAATTTGCCGGGACGCTGCATGTCGCTTCGCGACAAGCTCGTCCCGGACAAATTCCGCC
>NZ_JBLODY010000017.1:0-60669 GCF_047785625.1 Solidesulfovibrio sp. C21 | reverse complement strand
GGTGAAGGGTAGGCTAATGGTAACATTCTGTAATCGTTAAAAGTCTTTGGGAAGGGGGCCCGGGGGAAACCCTTTCTTCAGAAAGGGTTTCCCCCGGCTCCTTTTCCTCAAAATTCCATTACATCTACATCCGTTCCCGGAGCGGCCAGCCCAGGGGTGGCGGTTCGCGGGTGGGCAGCACGGCGCAGGCGTCCGGGCCGTCGCTTTGGGCCGGGACCGTGCTCGCGGGCAGGGGCAGCCCGGAGAAACCTGTGTCCGCAAGGCGCACGTCCAGGGTCATCCGCGTTTCGGGCGCGCTCCACAGCTGCGCGCCGCCGCCGGACAGGGCGAAGCGCACGTAGAGCTTTTTCGTCGGATGGGCCAGCCGCACCTCCCGGGCCATGCGCATTTTGCCGCCGTACCAGAAAAAATCCCCTGCGCTGCGCAGTGTTCCAAGCGTTTGGTAGGTCGCGCCGTCCGTGGAATAGGTTGCGCTCAGGCGGTTGTGCCCGGTGCCGTCGGTCAACACGCGCGGATACCAGGCCAGGCGAAAGCCGGTGATGGGCGTCGCGCCGGGTGCGGCTGTCACGGCGTAGGTCAGAAAGCACGGAGCATCGCCGGCGCAGGTGAGGGCGGGCGAGCCCGGCACGGCGACGACGGCGTGGGCGAGGAGTGCCTGGGAGAGCAGGTTGGCGAGGGGCGCGTCGAAACCCGGGGAAAAGTGGACCAGCCCTTTGCCGTCGGCGCCCAGGAGCAGCTTCGATCCGGCCGGGGCGGCAACCGGCAGCCTGACGCGCTCCTGCCCCACGCTGACCGTCTGGCCGGCGATATTTCCCGAGGCGACAAGGCCTTTGGCGGTCATCGCCCGGCTGAAGCCGGGGAGGACCGGACGCGGCCGGGGCGTCACGGCGATGAAGGGATGGCGCAGGCCGGGATCGAAGTAGCGGGCGCGGATATGGCCGCTCGCGTCGGCCAGGGTCGCAACCGGCGTGTCGTCCGGGTAGGCGGCCAGATAGGCGGCAAGGGCCTCGGGGCCGCCGAGCGACAGGTCCGGCCGGGCCGTGTCGGCGAAACCGAAGAGCGTTTCCCCGCCGAGAACCGCCGCGCCGTCGAGTCCCGGCAGCACCCGGGTGTTGGCCGCGATGGCCGTTGCCCGGCGCTCCCAGACCGGCCTGACGGCAAGCGTCGGGGGCGCGGCCGGGGGGGCGAGGCGCAAGCCGGCGAATTCCAGGGTGCCGTCCACATGGCCGGGGTCGAGGCCGAGGGCGACATACACCAGCCCCGTGGCCGGGTCCGGGACGGGCAGGTCCACGCTGCGGCTGTAATGGGTCGTGCCCGGGGCGAAATCGGCCGCCCGGACCGTGGCCGCCGTGACCAGGGCGTCCGGGTCCGTGCCCACGGCCAGGTTGGCCGTGGTTTCCGGCAGGGAGGCCTTGCCCGGGCGCAGGGCGAAATCCACCGTGGCCCGTGTTTTTTCCCGCCGCATTCCGGGCGGGGCGACGAAGGCGAAAACGGCCCGGCCCGGGATGCGGCAATCGTACAGGGCCAGGGTGCCGTAGCCGAGGTCCGGGGCCATGTTGTCGGCGCTATAGACGTCGGCGTAAAAGGACAGGTCGGTGAAGTCGGCGGCGTAGGGAACGTCCAGGGGCAGGGGGGCGCTGTTGACCACGCCGCCCTTGGCGCTGTCGGCCCAGAAGGTCCTGGCCACGGGCACGAGGCCGGGAAGCGCGCGCTTGTGCACGAGATCGTCCGGGGTGAGCAGGAAGAAGCGGCGGTAGCGGCGGTCGGGCAGGGAAACGGCCGTGCGAAACGCGCCGCGCAGGTACCAGTCGGAGATGATCTTGAGGTGCCGGTTGCGGTAATAAAACAGCCAGTCCACGTTGTCCTTGGCCACGAGCAGGTCGGCCAGCACGCTTTTGATGCTCGGGCTGTCACGCTTGGCGTAGATGGGCAGCGTCTCGAAGGTGGGCATGGAGCAGGCCGCGGCCAGAAGCATGGCCAGGGCCGTGACGCTTTTGGCGGACAGGCGGCGGAAAAGCGCGCACAGGGCCTCGATGCCGCCGGCGGCGAGATAGACGTAGAGAAAGAAGATGTTGACCAGATAGCGGATGGAGACATGGATTTGCGTGGGTAGCGCGGCGGCCATGGCCAGGGCGCAAAGGGCCCACAGCCCGAGGGCGCAAAGCGCCCGCAGCCGGCCCATGACGATGTGGCGCACAAGTCCGACCCCGGCCAGAACGGCCAGAAAGGCCGGCCAGGGCGCGCCGCCCTGGTAATAGGCTGCGGCAAAGGCCTTGAGCACGGACAAAAAACCGGCCGAGTCGAAGCGGTTTCCGGTGGGACCGTCGGCATGGATGGTGCGCACCTGGAAGATGTGGGCCGGCAGCCAGGGCAGATAGGCGGCAAACACCGCCACGGCGCAAAGGGCCGCGCTTGCCAGAAGCCGCCGGGCCGCCCGCCGCTCGCTGCGCCACAGCAGGGCCGCCCGGGCCGCCACGATGAGCCCTTCGGCGAAAAACGTGGCCGCGGCCAGGTAGGACGCGTAAAACATGAGGGCATTGGCCAGGGCGAAGCCGATCCAGTCGCGCCGCCGGCCGGTTGCGGCCAGGGCCCGGGCCAGGAAATAGAGCCCGAGCAGGGCGAAGAGCAGGTAGAGGGCGTAGGGCCGGGCCTCGCGCGAATAGTGGATGTGGAAAAGCGACAGGGCGCAGAGGGTCGCGGCGGCCATGGCCGTTGTGCTGGAAAAAAGCCGTCGGCCAAGCAGCCAGACCACGGGGATGGTCAGCGTGCCGGCGAGGACGCTCGGCAGTTTCACGGCCCAGTCCGTGGCCGGGAAAAGGGCGAGGCTCGCATGCACGAGCAGGTGGAAGAGCGGCGGCGAGGAATCGAGGCTCACGTCGCTCGGTCCCTCGAAGGCCAGCGACGGCAGCATGTCATGAAGCGGCCAGGACGCCCGGCCAAGGGTCACGAATTCGTCCCACCACAGCCCCACCACATCCAGGGCGTAAAGGCGCAGCCACAGCCCGACGAGGGTCAGGCCGGCGATAAGGGCCCAGTCGGGGCCGGGGGAAAAGGCGCGACGCGGCGCGTTGGGTGGGGCAAAGGTCATGGCGCGGCCCTGCCGTCCAGGTTGGCGTCGAGGGTGGCGCGCTGGGCCGGGGTGAGTTCCCGCGCCGCCGTGGCGGCGGCCTGCCTGGCGGCCTTGGCCTTCTCGGGCGATAGTCCCGGCAGGCGCAGGGCCCGGCCCAGGTGCCAGTAGGCCCAGTACGGGTCGGCCGGAACGCCCCGTCCGGCAAGCAGGGCCTGGCCGACGGCCAGATACCCCTGGGGCGAGCCGGCCCGGGCGGCCCGGAAAAACCAGGCAATGGCCAGGGTGGAGTCCGGCGACCCGTCCGCGCCTTCCAGGGCGAGCTGTCCCCGGACCACGGCCGCGCCGGGATCGCCGGCGGCAAAGGCCGCTTCCAGACAGGCGGCCGCGCCGGGAACATCGCGGGGCGTGGCGGAAAGAAGACGCGTGGCGGCCCCGACCAGGGCCTTGGCATCGGCGGCTTCCCCCACCCCGGGACAGGTGGCGGTAAAGGCCGTCGCGGTTGCAAGCAGGACGCAGCCAAGGGCCGCGCACACGGCGGCCAGCAGGCGACGGGGAGCGCAACCGGTGGGAGAAGACGGATCCGGCAAAACCTAGGACCTTTTTTCGCGGGGATATTTGCAGGCGGGCCTGCCGTTGCCGTTGCCGAGTAGGCGCACGAAAATTTCGCCCGTGCTCGAGGCGAAGACGATCTTGCGGCCGCGTTCGCCGCCCACGTTGGAGGCGGCCACCCGCAGGCCCAGGTCGGCCAGGGTGGCGAACGCCGTTTCCACATTGCGCCGTCCCACCGAAAGTTCCTCGGCGAAAAGGGCGCAGGCGCCGCCGAACACCTTGCATTCGATATGCTGCAGCGGCACGCCGCGATAGGCGAGCCGGTGGACCATGGCGGTGATGGCCGAGTCCACGAACTTGTAGGGCGTGCTTTCGATCCCATGGAGGCGGTATTCCGAGGCCCTGGGCAGCAGGGCGTGGAAGATGGCGGCCAGACCGTGGCGGGGCGCGAAAAAGGTGACGGACACGCAGGACCCGAGCACGGTGTGGGCCATGGTCGGCTGCTCGTAGAGCCCGCCCTGGGCCACGTTGAGGAAGGCCAGGTTATGACCGGGAAAGCGATCTAGAAGATCTTGCATGGAGGGGTATCAGGTTCGAAGTCATCGGCACTAAGCGGGTTGTCGGCCAGGCCGAGGCTGGCCAGGGCTTCGAGCAATGTCTTCGGGGTGAAGGGTTTGGTGACATAGGCCTGGGCGCCGGATTCGAACTGGGCGCGCAGCATGTTGGCCGGATCGTCGAGGCTGGATAGCATGACGGCCGGCGTGCGGCATCCCTCGGCAATGCCATCGTCGACTTCCTGGCGGCGGATGCCGGCCAGGGCGTCGTGGCCGGAAAGTTCGGGCATGAGGATGTCCATGACGATCAGATCGTAGGTCTGGCCTTTTTCCCGGGCGGCCCTGAATAGGGCCAGGGCCTCGCGGCCGTTGGCGGCCTCGTCCGGCGTGAAGCGGTCGCCCAGGGCCTGGATGATAAGATAGCGCTGGTAGCGGCTGTCGTCGACGATCAGGGCGCGAGGCATGGGTCACCCTCCGTTTTTTTCGTGTCGTGTCCTCAAGGTCCGTTATCCGTATTACCGGGCCGACATAGTCATGAAATTTTCGTTGCGGCGGCGTGGCCGTCTGCTTCATTGTCCTCGGCCAGCGCGGCGTGTAGCAGGCCCGGGACGTCCACCACAAGGGCCATGTCCCCGCCCTCGGTGACCGTGGCCCCGAGCACGCCGGCCACCTTGCCGAGCCCGTGGCCCAGGTGCTTGAGCACCGCCTGCTTGCGGCCGATCACCCCGTCCACCACAAGCCCGGCCCGGCCTTCGCCGCGGCGCACCGTGACCACATGGGAGGCTTGCGGCATGGGCCCGGGCAGGTCGAAAAAATGGCGCAGGCATACGAGCGGCATGGCCTCGCCGCGCAGCTCCATCACACCCCGGCCCCGGTGCAGGGTCACCGACGGCGGCAACTCCAGGCATTCCTCCACGTAGTCGAGGTGCAGGTAATAGGTCTCCGCGCCAAGGCGCACTTCCAGGCAGTCGATAATGGCCAGGGACACGGGCAGGTGTATGGTGAACACGGATCCGGCCCCCGGGGTCGAGGCCACCTCGATGCGGCCGCGCAGGGCGGCGATGCCCTCGCGCACGGCGTCCATGCCCACGCCCCGTCCCGACACCGCGCCCACCCGTTCGGCCGTGGACAGGCCCGGCAGAAAGATCAGCTCCAGGGCGGCCTGTGGGTCGTAGGGCCGGTCCGGATCGATGCGGCCGGCGGCCACGGCCTTGCGCCACAGCTTGGCGGCGTCGATGCCCGCCCCGTCGTCGGCGATGGCGATGACCACGTCGTTGCCGTCCTGGCGGGCGGCAAGGTTGATGGTGCCGCGCCGGGGCTTGCCGAGGGCCTGCCGGGCGTCGGGCGGCTCTATGCCGTGGTCCACGGCGTTTCGCAGCAGATGGATGCAAGGCGTATTGAGCTGTTCGATGACGGCCTTGTCAAGCTCGGTGTTCTCGCCGTCCATGACCAGCTCCGCGTCTTTGCCGAGGGTGGCGCAGGTGTCGCGCACCAGCCGGCGATATTTGGGGAAGCTGATCTTGATGGGCAAAAGGCGCAGCCCCAGCACCTGATCGCGCAGCAGCGACGCCAGCCGCTCCATTTCCTCGGCCACGTCGCGCAGTTCCCCGTCGTGGCGATGGGCGGACAGCGTGGCCAGCCGGGCCTGGGCGATGCCGAGTTCGCCGACCCGATCGACCAGGATGTCGAGTTCCCGGGCGTCGATGGCCAGCTTGCGGATATGTTCGTCGGCTTTGGCTTCGCCCGGGAGCGGTTCCTCGACGGGCTGGGGCGCCTGGGGGGGCTGGTCCCGCTTAAGCAGGGCGGCCATGTGGGCTATTTCCGGGGCCACGTCGCGACTGCGTCCGGCCACGGGGTCCTCGACCATGGTCTTGATCACGTCGAAGACGGTCAGAAGTTCGCCGACAAGCCGGGGGGTTATGGGCAGACGGCCCCCACGCACGGCATCGAGGACCGATTCCACGGCATGGGCGAGTTCGGCCAGGGGCGCGGCTCCCACGGCTCCGGCGTCGCCCTTGATGGTGTGGGCGGCGCGAAAAACGGCGGCAACTTTCGGGCCAAGCGCGTCCGGGCCGGCGGCTTCCAGATCGAGGATGGCCGCTTCGATGCCGCGCAGCTGCTCCAGGCAGCTTTCGGCGAACAGTTCGAATATTTTGTCGTCTTCGACCATGGGTGTGGCGCGACAGGCACGCCACGGAAGTGTACGGGCCAAGCGCCCTGGAAGCAAGGTGCATCGGCGCGGAAAGGGATGCGGCGCGCACCCGGGGGAACCCCTTGTCTTACGAAAGGGGTTCCCCCGGGCCCCCTCCTCAAAGACTTCTAACGGTTACAGGGGGTTGTTATTACCCCTACCCGTCACCGTTAAAAGTTTTGGGGAAGGGAGAGCGCGAGAGGGGAACCCTTTTTTCAAAAAGGGTTCCCCTCTCGCATCTTTTTCCATTCTAAAGCGCCCCAAGGGGCGCGCGGCGGTCGCGGACCACGGAATTGCCGGCCCGGGACTTGGCGAACTTTTTGACCTCCGCCACCCTGTGGCTCAAGTCCTCGAAGGTGATGGGCGCGGCGAACAGGCATTCCAGGATGCCGATGGACAGCGTGATCAGGGGAAAGTCCTTTTCCATGCCGTCGCGGCTTTTGCCTCGGATGAAGCCGCGATCGCGGTCTTCCGGGGTGTAGAGCCTGGGGACCTCGGTGGCGAAAACGGTGACCACGGCGTCGGCCACGGCGTCGGCCGCGCCCCGGGCGGCGATGACCACGAAGTCGTCCCCGCCCACGTGGCCCACGAAGTCGCCGGGCGAGCCCTGGCGGGAAACGGCTTCGCGCAGGACCCGGGAGGTGAGCAGAATGACCTTGTCGCCCTGGCTGAAGCCGTAGACGTCGTTGTAGACCTTGAAGTTGTCGAGATCGACGTACATCATCGAGCAGGGCAGCTTTTCCCGGCCCCGGCGCTGGAACTCCTGTTCGATGGCCACGTTGCCGGGAAGCCCGGTCAGGGGATTGGAGCCCTTGGCCAGCTCCACCTGGACCTTGGCCAGGGTGTCGAGCATCTTTTGCACCGACACGGTGCCGCGAAGCTCCCCGTTCAGGGTGATGACGATATCGTCGTAAATCTTGGTGGCCACCCGGTTCATGGCCAGTCGGGCCGCCTCCTCGATGGGCGTGTCACATTCCACGCACAGGGGGCTTGCGTCCATGAGCCGGGTGATGCGTTTCCTGTGGTAGAGATCAATACCGAACTTGGAGGAAAGGGCCTTGTCCAGGTTGTAGTTCATGAGCAGTCCGGCCGGGGTCCTGCCTTCCACCACCACCACGCTGCACATGGCCGGCTTGTCGGCCAGAAGCGCCTTGACGTCGCCGACGCGTTTCTCCGTGTCCACCTCCAGGCACGGGGCCAGCAGGTCGCCCACCGGGGAGGAGCATTTCCAGTCCCCGACGCTGGCTTGGCCGAAGCTGGCCTTCGGCGGCATGGGCATGCCGCCCTCGGGCTTGGGATAGGCCGGCGCGCCGAGGTAGTAGCCCTGGCCGGCGTGGACGCCCATGGACACGAGGGAACTTAAGGCCAGCTCGGTCTCCACGCCCTCGGCGATGACCTTGGCCCCGGTCTTTTCGGCCATGAGCACGAGGGTTTCGACCATCAGCCGCTTGAAGGGGTTGCATTCGATGTCGCGGGTCAGCGTGATGTCGGCCTTGAAAAAATCCGGGCGCAACCGGGCTAAAAGCATCATGTTGGACTGGCCCGCGCCCACGTCGTCGATGGCGGTCAGAAAGCCCAGGTCGCGGTAGGCGTCGAGGATTTCCGGCAGGGCGGCCAGTTCGCTAAAGGACAGGCGTTCGGAGAATTCGAGCACCATCTGGTTGCGTTCGAGGTCGAATTCGCCGATAAGCCGGGCGAACTCGCGGGGCTGGATATCGTGGCCGCAAAGGGTCGCCGGGCCGACGTTCAAGAAAAGTTTTTGCCGGGGCTTGAGCCGCCCGATGCCGGAGACGGCCAGCCGGCACAGCCCCTGTTCCACCTCCAGGGCCTTCTCTGTGGATCCGGTCAACTCGAAAAGCCGCAACGCGTCCTGGATGGGAATGCCGGAGGTGCCCCGGGCATAGGCTTCCCAACCTATGGTCATGCCTGTGACGAGGTCGACCACCGGCTGGTAGACCACGCCGGTAAACCCCTGGGCGAAGAGGTTTTTTATTTCCACCGGCGAAGGGAAGGCGGCCGCGTCGATTTTTTGCTGGGCCAGCCGCTTGGCCTTGCACACGGCGGCGAAAAGAACGGCCGTCGGCGGCATGTCCCGGTCGGGCTCCAGCCGGGCGAAGCCCACGCGCAGGTCGATTTCCTCGCCGCACACCAGCCGCATCCGCTCGGTGGCTCCCTGGGTGACGGCGGCCCGGTAGGCCAGGTAGAGGAAGAACAGTTCGTCGGGGTCGCGGCCGTCGTGTTCGAAAAGCAGCACGTAATCCCCGGGCGAGGCTTCCTGGATGAAATGCAGCGCGCCCTCGGGGTAGACGGCGGAAAAGCGTTCGATGGCTTCGTCCAGGCAGGCGCGCAGGCAGGCCAGTCCCGCTTCCATGCCGATGCCGGAAAATTTCAGGTGGAAATCCGCCACCTGCAAGGTCAAAATGGCCAGGTCGCCTTCCAGGGCGTTGCCGGTGCATTCCAGGAGCGAGGCCATGCGCGGCCGTACCTGGGGCACTTTGCCGGCGAGGGATTTGTTTTGTTCGAGCATGTGCTTGAACATGATCGAGGAATCGAAGAGCTGCTGGTTCACGGTCACCCCCCAAAAAAAACGCCCCGGGCGCACACGGTATACGGATTATAGATACCAGATGCGGGAAAAAAGCCCGTCGGCGGTGGCAAGAGCCGGTGACATTTCATTGACAAATCCATGTCGCCTGCGATGATCAGCGTTTTTTCGGATAGCCTTTAAAAGTCATGCGCAAAAAAAAGCCGCTTGCGGGCCTGCTGGTGGTCCTTTTTATCCTGCTGTCATGCCATGGGACTCCGGCCATGGCCGGGGCGGGGGGGCTTGGCTTCGGCCTCATCGCGACTTCCGCCCCGCAGACGGTGCTCGACGGCTGGCGGCCGCTTCTGGCGGACCTGTCCGCCTTTCTCGGCGAGCCCGTCACGCCCAAGGTCTACGAGGACTATGCCGGCGTGATCTGGGCCATGGGCACCGGCCGGGCCCAGGTGGCCTGGCTCGGCAACAAGTCGGCCATCGAGGCCGTGGACCGGGCCGGGGGGGAGGTCGCCCTGCGCAGCATCGACCCGGCCGGGCGCACCGAATATTTCTCCCATCTGCTCGTGCGCCGGGATTCCGGGCTGGCGGACGCCGACGCTGTTTTCGCCAGGGCGGCACAGCTCACCTTCGGCGACGGCGACCCCAATTCCACCTCCGGCCATGCCGTGCCGGCCTACTATCTGTTCGCTTCCCGGGGCGTTTCCCCGCGCGCCGTGTTCAAGCGGGTGGTTTCCGGCAACCACGAGGAGAATTTTCTCGGTGTGGCCACGGGCCGCCTCGACGTCGCCACCGGCAACAACCTCGATCTTAAGCGCCATCGACAGCGCTATCCCGAGTTCGCCCGGGAGGTCGTGGCCATCTGGACCTCGCCGCCCATACCCTCGGACCCCATCGTTTGGCGGACCGATCTGCCCGCCGGGCTCAAGGACCGCATCCGGGCCTTTTTCCTGGACTACGGCCGGGCCGCTCCGGACAAGTCCGAGGCGCGACTGGCCCGGGAACGGGCGGTGCTGGCCGCGCTCAGTCGGTCGGGCTTCGAAGCCTCCGGCAACAGCCAGCTCGTGCCCATCCGCATCATCGAACTGTACCGGGAAAAGCTCCGCCTGACCGCCGAGGGCGGTCCAGGCCGGGAGGCGAGACGGAAACGGCTCGAAGCCATAGAGGAACAATTGCGCCGGCTACAGTCCCTACAGGCGTGCATGTGACGCCGCATCCCGAAGAACTGGGAATTTTATAACAACATTTCAATGGTATGTCGCGATAAATGGACATACGCGAAGGTCGAGGATACGACACGAGCATGGCGATTTTCGGCAAGCGTCCGCACCTCGGGCTGGCCACCAGGGTCTTGCTTCCGGCCCTGGCCGTGGCCCTGAGCGTGGCCGCGATCATGTACCTGATCTTTACGGCCCGGTTCGCCCGGCAGGCCCAGGAGGACCTCAAAATCCGCCTGGACAGCCTGCTCACCGCCCAGGCCGCCGAACTCGAGGCCCCGGTCTGGGAATTCGACCAAGCGACCATCGACCGTCTTTTCCGCAGCTATGCCCAGAACCCGGACCTGCAATGGATACGGCTCTACGACGCCAAGGGGGCGCTCCTGGCCCATTCGGGCGCGGACCCGGGCGCGGACGTGCGGATCCTCACGGCCAGACGGGACCTCCTCCACCATGCCGGCGGCGAGACCTACGCCCTCGGCCGGCTGGAGGCCGCCTACCACGACGGCCGCATCCGCCAGGGGCTGGCCAGCCGGCGGGACGCCGATCTGCCGACCGCCGCCGCCTTGATCGTCCTGCTCACCGCCGGGCTCTTATGGGCCGTGCACTGGCGCATCGGCATACCGCTTAGGCGTCTTCGCGACGCCCTGACCCGCAGCCATGCCACGGGTCGGCGCGAGCCCCTGCCCTGGACCAGCCGGGACGAGATCGGCCAGGTGGTCGCGGCCTACAACGCGCTTCTTGGCGAGATCAACCAACATACGCGGCAGCTCGAGCGGGCCAACGACGAGCTGGAAAGGGAAAACGCCCAGCGCCGGCTGGCGGAAAAGCGTCTGCTGCTTTTCAGGATCGCGGTCGCGGCCACGGACGCGGCCATGGTCATCACCGACCGCCGGTTGACGGTGCTGGAGGTCAACGCCGCCTGCCTGCGCATCACGGGGTTTTCCGCCGGCGAACTGCACGGGCGCTGCGCCCGGGAGACCTTTCTTGCCGCTCACGACGCCACGCTCCACCGAACCATTCTGGACGGCCTGACCCGGCGTTCCGCCTGGTCGGGCGAATGTCCGGGCGTTTCCCGTTCGGGCAAGGCGCTGCCGCTGCGCCTGTCCATAAACGCCCTGCCCCTCGACGATGACGCCGGCAGCCATCTGGTGCTGGTCTTTTCCGACGTCACCAAGGACAAGGCCACGGAAAAACTGCTGCGCAGCCTGGCCTATTCCGACGCCCTGACCGCGCTTCCCAACCGGGCCCTGTTCCTGGACCGGCTGGAGCGGGAAATTTCCATCGGCACGCGGCGTTCGCGCGGCTTTGCCCTGCTGTTTCTCGACCTCGACAATTTCAAGTACATCAACGACAGCCTGAGCCACTCCGTGGGCGACCAGGTGCTTTCGCTTATTGCCGGGCGCATGCGCGCCTGCCTGCGCGACGAGGATACCCTGGCCCGCATGGGCGGCGACGAATTCACGGTGATCTTGCGCGAGACCACGGACCCGGCGGTGGCGGCGCGTCTGGGCGAGAAGCTTGTGGCGGCGGCCTCGCGGCCGCTCGAGGTGGAAGGCGCGGCCCTCGAGGTCGGGGCCAGCGTGGGCGTGGCCCTTTTCCCGGCCGACGGCCGGGATTCGGACGCGCTCATGCGCAATGCCGACACGGCCATGTACCTGGCCAAGTCCGAGGGCGGCGGCCGGGTCCGCTTTTTCGAGCCCGCCATCGCCGAGGAGGCCAAGGCCCGGCTCGAACTCAAAAACAACCTCAAGCGGGCCATCGAGGAAAAGGCGTTCGTCCTGCGCTATCAGCCCATCGTGTCCATGGCCACGGGCGTTGCCGAGCATTTCGAGGCGCTTGTCCGCTGGATGCTCCCGGACGGCGGCATGGTCCCGCCTGATCGGTTCATTCCCCTGGCCGAGGAAACCGGGCTCATCATCCCCATCGGCCGGCTCGTCCTGGACATGGCCTTTGCCCGGCTGCGGCAGTGGCGCGAGGAGGGCCGGCCCCTGCGCCTTTCCGTCAATGTTTCGCGCAACCAGTTCCAGGACGAGGATTTCGTGGACGACCTTATCGGCCGGGCCAGGGCGGCGGGCGTCGATCCGGCCACGGTGGTGCTCGAGATCACCGAATCCATGATCATCGCCGACCCCGAGACGGCCAAGGTCATCCTGGGACGGCTCATCGTCAGCGGCTTTCGCATCGCGGTGGACGACTTCGGCGTGGGCTATTCGTCCCTAAGCGTGCTGGTGGAATACCCGGTGCACATCGTCAAGCTCGACAAATCGCTGATAAAAAGCCTGGAATACGACGTGCGGGCGCGCTCCATGGTCTCGGGGTTCATCGCGCTTTTCCAGCGCCTGGGCCTGGAAGTGGTGGCCGAAGGCGTGGAGACGGCCTTGCAGCACGAATTCCTGTCCCTGGCCGGCTGCGATCTGGCCCAGGGCTGGCTCTACGGCAAGCCGCTTCCCCCCGAGGCGGCAAGCGCCCTGGGTCCGGCCCCGGCGGTCCGGCCCGGGGGCGCGTCCGGCCGGGAGTCCCCGCCGTCGCGCAAGCAGTAGCGCCCGGCCGCCGCCCGGTTCCCCTGAAGGCGTCCGGCCGGTCGTGCCGCGCGGCCGCTAGCCCATCGCCAGCGTCGCGCCGAGAGCCATGGCGCTCCTCCGGCGGGGCTTTGGGTGTGGGCTGGACCGAGCACTCCCCCTAGCCGAGGCTTCGGATAAAATCCACGTCCTCGTCAGTCGGCGGCGCGTTTTTTCTTCTGCACCCAGAACTGGTACATCTCGAGGAACGTATCGGGATACTGTTGCTCGAAGGTGTTCCAGTTGGACAGGTCCGTTGCCGGCTGGTCGGACGGATGGAGCTTGCGGTAGGCCTCCAGTGGTGCCGTGTCGATATCGAAGCCCAAAAGGCGCAGGCCGTTGTCGTGCAGAAACGACTTGAGCTCCAGCAGGTTGGTGGTGTGCTCGCAGACATGAAAGAGCATGTCGCGGCAGCCGCTCAGGCTGAAAAAATCGCACAGGAGCACCTGGCGCAGGGGATCGTCCGGCGGCAGGCGCAGCAGTTCCTGGCGGCAGCGCCGCATGGACTCCGCCGTGGCCGTATAGCCCTTGGCCTGGAGAAATACCCTGGCCCGCGCGATGCCGCGCCGGGCCAGCGCGCTGTAAAAGCCCAGGCGCATGCAGCCGCCGGGGCGCAACAGGGTGAGCAGCACGCGCCAGCCGGCGAACGGGTCGCCCAGATGGTGCAGCACGCCGGACGCCTCGATGACGTCGAAGCGCCTGTCGAGCGCGCCAAGGCGCAGGATGTCGGCCTGGGCAAAGGCGATATTGCCGGCCTGTACCTGGGCCGCCTTGCGTTTGGCATAGCCGAGGCTGGCGAGGCTCAGGTCCACGGCCGTGACGTCCGCGCCGCGAAAGCGCCGGGCCGTCTCCAGGGCGTGCTGGCCCGTGCCGCAGCCGGCCACCAGCACGTCGAGGCGGTCGTCGCGGCCAAGGGGCGTGTAAGCGGCCAGGGGAAAGCGGCGGCGCATGAAGGCGTCGAAGGCCACGGGCGCATCCACCGGCGCCACCCGCACCCAGCGCGGATAGGGGTTTTCCTCGTACTGCCGGCGCACCCGCAGCGACACCTCGTCGTCGATGGGCGTGAGCCGTTCCATGGTCTCCCGCAGCCGGGCCTCGATGGCCGGCTGGCGCACCTGCTGGTCGATGACGGCGGCCAGGGCCTCGGGCCAGTCGCGGCCGGGCAGCCGGTCGGCCCCGGCAAGCGCGCCGAGCAGGCCGTAGGCCCCGACGGCCGCGACCCACAGGGCCGGCACCGGCCGGTCGGCGGTGAGGGCCTCTTCCAGCGCGCGCCGCAGGGTTTCGGCTTGCCCCGCTTCCGCGTCCGGGACAGCGAAGGCGTATTCGTTGATGCAGCATTGCCGGGCCAGGGCGGCGTAAAAGGCCAGTCCGGCCGGCGCGCCTGCCTCGTCCGGCAAGGTCTGGGCCGCGGTGGCAAGCAGCGCTCCCCTGGCCAGGGTCAAAAACCGCTCCATCTCCACGGTGGGCACGGGCGCGGCCGTAAGGAGCCGGAGCAGCAGCGGATGGGCGGCCAGCCCGGCAGCGCCGGCCGGGGCGAAAAGCGCGGCCGCGGGCACAGGCCCGGGCCAGGTCGCGACCGCCAGACGCAGGCATGGTCCGACTTCCGGATCGTGCTCCAGCACGCGCGCCGCCGGTCCGGCCAGCATCTCCGGCCGCTCCCAGGGTCCGGCCAGGGCCCGGCCCAGGGTTTCCCGGCCGGCCGCGTCCAGCTTCCAGGGCGGCAGCCGGCGCAGGCAGGCGCAGAAAAGCCGCCTGGCCTCGATGCCTTCCCCCACGGCCAGGGAATGCACGACCAATTCCATGGCCTGGGCCGGATCGGCCCCCTGGGCGAGGAGACAGCCGGCGAGCAGGTCCAGGGCCTCGGGCTGGTCCGGGCGCAGGTGCAGGGCGGCCCTGGCGCAGGAGGCCGCTTCGCCGTGCAGGCCCAGGTCGGCCAGGATCATGCCCCGGCTGATTTGGGCAAAGACGTACTGGGGATCGGCGGTAAGGGCCTGGTCGTAGCAGGCCAGGGCCTCCTCCAGCCGGCCGCGGGCCTTGAGCGTGTTGCCGAGATTGTAGTGGGCCTTGGCATGGCCGGGGTCGAGGGCTATGGCGCGACGGTAGTTTCGGGCCGCTTCCTCGTGGCGTCCGGCGGCCTCCAGGGCGGCGCCCCGGTTGGTCAGCGCGGCGACCGAGTCGGGGGCCAGGGCCAGGGCCTGATCGTAGCAGGCAAGGGCGGCCTCGAGATCGCCGGTGTCGGCCAGGGCGACTCCGAGATTGGTCCGGATGTCCGCGACGTCGGGGGCCAGCGAGACGGCCCGGCTCAGGCGCCTGACGGCTCCGGCCGCATCGCCCCGGGTCAGGCGCAGGGTGCCGGAGACGCTGAAACCGAAGACGTCGTGCGGCAGTTGCCGGGTCAGGGCGTCGGCGCGGCGTTCGGCGTCGGCGCGGCTGCCGGCGTTTAAAAGCGCCACGATGGCCAGTTTTTCCTCGCGGACCGGATCCAGGCTCGCGGGGGGAGCCTCCTCGGACATGCGCATACCGACCCTCCGGGGTTAGGGAGTTACGGTCACGATTATCAGAAATCCCGGGCGCGACCAAGGCGTTTTCGCGACCGGCCGGGCGGAGTGGGGCGCTTTACGCTTCTTCCCGACTGCGATAGTTTGGGAAATGGCAGCGTGTCGGCCGGTGCCCCCTCGGCGGGTTTCGGGGGCCGGCGGCCGGGCGTCCGGATTCCCCGGTGGATTATAATTGCCGGAAAACAAAGGAGGTATCGGGCATGGCGGTATTTCACTGCAAAAACGCGGACGATGTGCTGCGGGCCGTGAAGGATTACAACGTTTCGTTTATCCAGTTCTGGTTCATCGATGTTCTGGGCGTGCTCAAAAGCTTCCAGATTACGCCCCGTGAACTTGAAAACGCCTTCGAGGAGGGCATGGGCTTCGACGGCTCCTCCATCACGGGGTTCACCAAGATCCAGGAATCGGACATGGTGGCCTTTCCCGATCCGGCCACTTTCCAGCTTGTCGCCTGGCGGCCCTCCGACCGTCCGGTGGCCAGGCTCTTTTGCGACGTGAAAAATCCTGACGGCACGCCCTTCGCCGCCGACTCCCGCTACGTGCTCAAGCGGATGGTCAAAAAAGCCGCCGACCTCGGCTTCACCTATTACGTGGGGCCGGAACTGGAATTTTTTCTGTTCGCCAATTCGACCCAGCCGCAGATCCTGGACTACGGCGGCTATTTCGACGCCCCGCCGCGCGATCTGGCCAACGATGTGCGCCGCGACATCAATTTCGCCCTGGAATCCATGGGCGTGGCCGTGGAGTACAGCCACCACGAGGTGGCCCCGAGCCAGCACGAGATCGACCTGCGCTACCAGGAAGGCCTCCTCATGGCCGACTACGCCCAGACCTACCGGGTGGTGGTCAAGGAGATCGCCCGCAAGCACGGCTGTTACGCCACCTTCATGCCCAAACCGCTTTTCGGGGAAAACGGCTCGGGCATGCATTGCCACCAGTCGCTTTTCCGGGGCTCGAAAAACGCCTTCTACGACGCCTCCGACGTCTACCACCTTTCGGCCGAGGCCAAGAGCTACATCGCGGGACTATTGCGCCATGCCCCGGAATTCGCGCTTATCACCAACCAGTGGGTCAACTCCTACAAGCGGCTGGTGCCGGGCTACGAAGCCCCGGTCTACATCGCCTGGGCCCGGCGCAACCGGTCGGCGCTCATCCGGGTGCCCATGTACAAGCCGGGCAAGGAAGCGGCCACGCGCATCGAGCTGCGAAGCCCCGACCCGGCCTGCAACCTCTACCTGTGCTTCGCGGCCATGCTCGGCGCGGGGCTTAAGGGTATCGAGGAAGGCTACGAACTGGCCCCGCCCATCGAGGAGAACATCTTCAAGATGACCGAGGAGGAAATGGCGGCCAAGGGTATTTCCTCGTTGCCGGGCAGCCTGCGCGAGGCTGTGGACCATCTGGAAAAAAGCGAACTCATGCGCGAGGTGCTCGGCGACCACCTGCACGCGGCGCTGCTCGAAAACAAGAAGGCCGAATGGGACGCCTACCGGACCCAGGTCACGGAATGGGAAATCGAGCGCTACCTGCCGATTTTGTAGCCGTGCCGCATGGCTTCAAGGCCGCCTTCGGGCGGCCTTTTTTTTTTGCCTTGGCGGCGGCCGGCGCGGGGCCTGGCGACGATTGCGCGGCCTGTTTTCCGGTGGGCCGGGCTGTTGTCGTCGGCTTGGGCAAAATGTCAAAATTGTGATTTTTTGCTTGCAAGGAAAGGCACTCTATGCAAGATATTCCCTGTTTTTATTGGGAGTGAGGGACTCCATTGCTCGTAAGCAATATATTTCATTTTTGTGCGAAGAGGGACCGGGTAGCGCCAAATCTGTAGGAAGGGAAAACGCCTGTTTTTAAAATTCCTTAAATTTCAAGCTAATACCGTGTGGCCTCGGATTTGCAAATCGTGCTCGGGGCCGAGGAGAGCGGTCCCGGGCACGTCTCTGGGTTTCGGCGGCTGGCAAGCCGAAAAATTTCATCAAACTTTTTGAAGAAGGGGGGTTTATGGCACACAGACGGAATCTCTACAAAATGGGCGCGATCGCGGCTCTGGCCGTTTTGGCCCTGCCCGCGCTGGCCCTGGCCCAGGAAGAGGCCGCCAAGCCCGAGTTTCTGTCCATCATGAACGGCAACACCGTGTGGACGCTCGTGGCCGCCACTTTGGTCATGTTCATGCAGGCCGGCTTCGCCATGGTCGAGACGGGCCTGACCCGGGCGAAAAACGCCGGCAACATCCTCATGAAGAACATGTTCGACTTCGCCGCCGGCTCCATCGCCTTTTTCCTGTTCGGTTACGCGCTCATGTTCGGCAACGACATCGGCGGCTTCATCGGCTTTTCCAACTTCGGCCTGGCCGATGCCACCACCGCCACGCCGGACGGCCTGTGGAGCTACACCTACTGGTTCTTCCAGTGCGTGTTCGCCGCCACCGCCGTGACCATCGTTTCCGGCGCCATCGCCGAGCGTACCAAGTTCATCTCCTACCTGTTCCTCAGCTTCGCGGTCACCGCCGTCATCTACCCCGTTTCCGGCCACTGGATCTGGGGCGGCGGCTGGTTGTCCAAGTTCGACGCGCCCATGATCGACTTCGCCGGCTCCACCGTGGTCCACTCCGTGGGCGGCTGGATCGCCCTGGCCGGCGCCATGCTCATGGGACCGCGCATCGGCAAGTATACCCCCGACGGCGTCTCCCGGGCCATCCAGGGCCATAACCTGCCGTTGGTCGCGCTTGGCGTCTTCATCCTCTGGTTCGGCTGGTTCGGGTTCAACCCCGGCTCCACCACCGCCGCCACCGGCAACATCGGCCTCATCGCCGTGACCACCAACCTGGCCGCCTGCGCCGCCGCGCTGACCGCCATGATGACCACCTGGCTCCGCTACGGCAAACCCGACGTCTCCATGTCCCTTAACGGCGTCCTGGCCGGCCTGGTCGCCATCACCGCCGGTTGCGCCAACGTCTCGCCCATGGGCGCCATCATCATCGGGCTTTGCGCCGGCATCCTGGTCGTCCTGTCCGTCGAATTCATCGACAAGGTGCTCAAGATCGACGACCCGGTCGGCGCCATCTCCGTGCACGGCGTGTGCGGCGCCTTCGGCACCCTGATGGTGGGGCTGCTCGCCAGCCCCGATTTCGGCGGCGTGGCCGGCCTGTTCTACGGCGGCGGCATGGCCCAGTTCATCACCCAGGTCATCGGCGTGGGTTCGGTGTTCATCTGGGCCTTTGGCACCGGTTTCATCGCCTTCTCCCTGCTGCGGGTCACCGTCGGCATCCGGGTCACCGAGGAAGAGGAGCTCAAGGGTCTCGACATCACCGAGCACGGCTCCGAGGCCTACAGCGGCTTCCAGATCTTCATCACCGAGTAAGCACGGGACATTGGGAGATTATATATGAAACTCGTCACCGCCTATTTTCGGCCTGAAATGCTCAATGCCGTCAAGCAGGCCCTGTACGCCAAGGGCATCCACGGCATGTCCGTCACCAACATTGCCGGCTGCGGCCGCCAGAAGGGCTATACCGAGCAGTATCGCGGCGTCATCGTCGAGGTGAACCTGCTTAAGAAAGTGCGCCTGGAAGTCGCCTGCGCCGATGACAAGGTCACCGACGTCATGGACGCCATCTCCACCGGCGCCAAGACCGGCAAGGAGGGCGACGGCGTGATCTTCGTCCAGGATCTCTGCAACGCCCGCCGCATCCGTACCGGCGAGACCGGCAACGGCATCCTGGGCTAGCTTCTTCCCGCCCGGTCGGGAACAACCCGGAAACAAGGCCCCTGCCGCATGCGGCAGGGGCCTTTTGCGTGGCCTCGGACGGAAAAGCCGCCGGCAGCGGGCGGGCCATGCCAGCATGGTCAGGGATCTTGCCCGGCGATGCCGCCCTGGCCGCTGTCGAAACGTGCCATGCCCCCAGGCGCGTTGGTTTATGCCGCCATTGGAACCTGCTAGAGCCTGTTCACTGCCGCCCATGGAGCCGGAAAGGCCGCGTCCAGCCAGTTCAACGCCGAACGCCTCAACGCCTACAATGCCAGCATCCGGGACATCGGCCGGCGCACCGGAGCCGTGGTGGCCGACGTGAACGCCGTCCTGACCAAGCGTCAGGCCGGACGCACGGAACCGTTCACCCTGGACGGCGTGCACCTCGACGCCGGGGCCGCCATCCGCCAACAGCTCGGCGGCTAAGGCCGCACTCTCCCCTCCCCAAAACTTCCGGCTTCCGTGGGCGTCGCTGGAGGAGGTTACGGAAAAGACCGGGGCAGCCTTGTTCGAATACAAGAGGGTTTCCGCCAGGAAGGGACGTGAAATGCGGACGTGTCCGGCTTGACAGTAAAGCCTGTCGGCGCGCATGTTGGCAATACTGGAGGGGCTTCCATGGATGCGCCCGGTCCTGGCGAGAAGCGGCATTTCCGACAATTTTGCGATGCGCTCCCCGAGGCGGCCATGCTCGTGGACGCCGCCGGCCGGGTTTGCCATGCCAATGCCGGGGCTCTGCGTCTTTTCGGCAACGTGTGCGGCCACTCCTGTCCCCTGCCCGGGCCGGCGGAGCCGGGGGCCGATTGGGAATGGGCCGACGGGGAGTGCCTGTACCGCGTCCGGCGCATCCGGCTGGTGGATGCCGACGGCGGCCTTTTTTTTCTGGATTGGATGCAGGATACCTCCGAGCTGGCGACGCTTCGTGCCCGGCTGGCCCGCTGCCAGCGACAGTTCTCGGCCGTCGTCGACAACCTCATGGAAGGCGTGGTCATCGCGGTGGGGGGCAAGCTGGCCTACGTCAATCCCTTCATGGAGCGGCTTACGGGCCACGATGCCGCCACCTTGTGCGCACATCCCTTTACCGACTTCCTCCACGAGGAGGACCGTGCAGGTGTCCTCGGGAACCACACGCGGCGGTTGGCCGGCCAGTCCGCGCCCCCGGGGCAGGTCTTCCGCATCGTGACGCGAAGCGGCGACATCCGCTGGGTGCAGGCCGTTTCGGCCCGCATCGAGTGGGACGACGCGCCGGCCTCCGTCAGCCTGTTGTCCGACATAACCACCCAGCGCCAGGCCCAGTTGACCCTGGCCGCGCTTGTCCGTGACCAGGATTCCCGCATCGCCAGCAGCACCGCCAGCCTGCGCGAGGCCAACCGCACCCTGGAAACCGCCAACGAAAGGCTTTCCCGCGAGATCGAGGAGCACGAGCGCACCGCCAGCAAACTCATTACCGCCCGCAGGAAGGCCAACCAGGCCTCCAAAGCCAAGTCCATATTCCTGGCCAACATGAGCCACGAGATCAGAACGCCCCTAAACGTCATCCTGGGCATGGCCGACCTGGCCCTGAGGCCGGACAGCCAGGGGAAGGTGGACCATGTGCGGGCGCTCGAGATGATCCGCGAGGCCGGCGCGTCCCTGCGCACGCTCCTTGGCGACCTGCTCGACCTGTCCCGGATCGAGGCCGGCCGGCTCGATCTCGAAGCCATCCCCTTCTCCCCGCGCCGGGTTCTGGACGCCGCCTTGGCGGGACACGCGGTGTTGGCCGCGCGTCAGGGGCTGGCGCTCAAGGCCCATGTCGCCGCGGACGTGCCGGAAACCCTTGTCGGCGATCCCGGCCGGCTCGGGCAGGTGCTCGGCAATCTGATCGGCAATGCCCTCAAATTCACGCCTTCGGGGCGCATCGACGTGTCCGTGCGCCGGGAAGACGATTGCCGGGGGGACGCCTGCCGTGACCGGGAGGCGGTGGGCCTGCTCTTTTCCGTGCGCGATACCGGGGTGGGCATCGATCCGGAGAAGAAAGAGGCCATTTTTGAGAGCTTTCGCCAAGCCGACGAGTCCATCAACCGGCAGTACGGGGGCACGGGCCTGGGGCTGGCCATCTGCCGCCGCCTGGTCGGCCTGCTTGGCGGGCGCATCTGGGTCGGCAGCCAACCGGGGGAGGGCAGCGAGTTTTTCTTTACCGCCTGCTTCGCCCTGCCGCACGCGGGGCAAACCTTCACGTCGGAGGATACGACCGCGACGTGCCAGGCCACGATGTCCCCGCAGCCGTTGCCGCCCCTGGACATCCTGCTGGCCGAGGATTCGGCGCTTTCCGCGGAAATGCTCATGGCTTTTCTCACCCCCCGGGGCCACCGCGTCACCCGGGTGGGCAATGGTCGGGAAGCCTTGGACGCCCTGGCCATGGGCCGCTTCGATCTCGTGCTCATGGACATCCGCATGCCGATCATGGACGGCCTGGCCGCCACCCGGGCCATACGGCAGGGGCAGGTGGAGGGGTGCGACCCGGGGTTGCCCATTCTGGCTCTGACCGCCCACGGCGCCATCGAGGACCGGGAACGCATCCTGGCGGCCGGGGCCACGGATTATCTGTCCAAGCCCGTCAATCTGGACCGGCTGCTCGAGGTCATGGCCAAGGTCACGGCGGGGCAGGGCGGCTTCGCGCCGCAAGCGGCCGGGCTTGCGGCCCGGGCGGGGGAGGAATCGGGGGATGGCGGCGCGGGGGAGGTCCCGTTCGATGCCGGCCGCGCCGAGGCCCTGGACAACCTTGGCTGCGACCGGGAACTCTACGAACGGCTTGTCGCCGTTTTTTTGCGGGATACGCCGGACGACCTGGAGCGGTTGCGGGCGGCCCTCGACGGCGGCGATACGGAGACCACGGTCCTTGTCGCCCATGCGCTCAAGGGCAACGCCGCCGTGGTCGGGGCAAGCCCCGCCTCGGCCCGGGCCAGGGCGCTGGAGTTTGCCGCCCGCCAGGGACAAAGGGAAGCGTTGCCGGCCCTCTACGAGTCCTTGGCGGCGGCGTTCGGCCGGGCCCTCGACGGATTTGCCGCCGAGGGGATCGAGCCGGCGGCGTCCTAGGCCGGTGCGGCTGGTTTTCCTTTATCCGCCAAGGGCCTGCCTCACGGTGTCGAGCACCGTCTCGGCGCGCAGCGGCTTGGCCAGGGTGAATTTCGCGCCGTAGCTTCTGGCCCACCCCAGCGTCTCGGTGTCGGTGAAGGTACTGCCGGCGCTCATGGCCACCAACGGCAGCTGCGGGCGTATCTCCAGCAGTTCCTTGATGGTGGCGAGTCCTTCCTTGCCGGGCATGAAGATGTCCACAAAGGCCAGGTCGACCGGGCTTTCCCGGAAGGCCGCCAGGGCGGCGTTGCCGTCGGCCGCCTCCGTGACCGTGTGCCCGGCCTTTTCCAGAATGTCGCGCAGCATGGTGCGCGTGATCGCCGCATCGTCGACGACAAGTATCCGTCCCACGGTGGTATCGCTCCTTTTGGCCGGGCCGCGTCAGGCCGGCAGTTGTCCGGGCCCCGTGTCGCCGGAGCCTGTGGACTGCATCCGGACAATCAGTTCGTTTAAGTCCTCGGCTTCCTCATTGAGCCCGCGCACCGCCGTCACGGACGCCTCCATGCCCGCGCGAATGTCCGAGGCCACGCGGCTGACTTCCTCCGTGGCCCGGCTGATTTCGTTGGCCGTGGCCGACTGCTGCTCGGCGGCCGTGGCGATGGCCCGGATCTGGTCGGCCGTGCCCTCGACCATGCCCACGATGGCGTCAAGGGCCGTGCCGGCCTGTTCGGCCAGCCCGGTGCTGCGGGTGACGGCCTCGGCCGCCTTGATCGTCTCCTCGTTGCCGCGCCGCGCGCCCTGCTGCACGTCCTCGATGGCCTGGCCCACCTCGCGGGTGGCGGCCATGGTCTTTTCGGCGAGCTTTCTGACCTCGTCGGCCACGACCGCGAATCCCCGTCCGGCATCGCCGGCCCTGGCCGCCTCGATGGCGGCGTTTAAGGCCAGCAGGTTCGTCTGGTCGGCGATGTCGGAAATGACGTCCAGCACCTTGCCGATGCCCTCGGCGCGTTGCCCGAGGTCGCCCATGTCGCCGCGGAGTTTCTCGGTCATGACCTTGACGTCGCCGATGGCCCGCACCACCTCGCGCACCATGTCCGATCCCTGTCTTGCCCGGGACTGGGCCTCCTCGGCGCTGCCGGCCGCGGCCCCGGCGTTCTGGGCGACCTCCAGCACGGTGGCGTTCATCTCTTCCATGGCCGTGGCCGTTTCCTCGGTGCGCTGGCGCTGGTTGGCCACGCCCTCGCTGGTGCGGTCGATGAGCTCGGCCAGGGATTTGGCGTTGTCCGCAAGCCGGGCGGCAATGCCCTCGGCCGTGCCGGCGGCCTGGGCGATGAGATGGTTTTGCTCGGCCAGCGCTTCCTGTTGCAGCTTGACCCGGGTCAGGGTGGCCAGCATGGCGAACACGCCAAGCATGCGCCCGTCCTCGCCGCTGATCGGCGCGGCGTCGATCTTGACGAAGAACCGTTCGCCCCAGGCGTAGGTCCCGTCATACTCCACGTTGGTCATGATCTCCCGGTGGCCGAGCACCTCGCTTAGCGTCTTCGACACCGGGGGGTGCGCCGCGAAAACGTCGCGCAGGTTGCGGCCGATGTAATGCTCCGGCTCCTTTTTCTCGCCCATGAAGTGGGCCAGCCAGCGGTTGACCAGAAGCACCGTGCCGTCCGGGGCGGCCACCACGCATGGCATGGTGATGGAGTCGAGGATGCCCCGGGCGAATTCCAGTTCTTCCTTGAGCTTGGTCACCATGGCCCGGATGGACGCCGCCAGATGGGCCATTTCGGCCGTAAGCTCCGCCCCGACCGAAGCGTCGAGGTCGCCGCCGGCCACCTGGTCGGCGTAGTCCACGATGGCCCGGATCGGGCGGTTGACCAGACGGCGCATGATGACAAAGGTCAGCGCCGCCATGAGCGCCAGGAAGATGGCGGAGGCGATGACGAGTTTGACCACGATGGCGCGCACGGCGTTATCCAGCTGGGCCGATTCGTCGGCCACGGCCTGGTCGATGCCGTCGATGTAATCGCCCATGCCGATAATCCAGTTCCAGGGCTTAAACAGCATGACGTAGCTGAGTTTGGGATAGAGCTCCCTGGTCGCGCCCCCGCCCGGCAGCGGCTTGGACCAGTCGTAGGTCACGTAGCCGTCGCCGGTTTTCTCCACAGCCTCGAGCATGGCCTGGGCGATGTTCTTCGTGTCCGCCGGGAAGGTGGCGACCGGGCCGTCCTGGCCGCTTTGGAGGCTGGTCGCCCGGTCCTGGTCCGGCATGTCCATGACCTTGCCGTCATAATCCGGGTGGATGGGGTGCATGACCATGCGCGGAATGGGCCTGGTCGTGTCGTAGATGAAAAAGTAGTTGCCGTCGGGCAGGCGCATCTTGGACACCTGCGCCTTGGCTTCCTCCTGGAGCCGGGCCGTGGCGTCCTCGATCCAGGCTCCGGAGCCGAAGATCCAGCCCAGTTCCGGCATGAGCCGCACATAGGAGACCTTGGGCTTGGGATCGCCCGGCGCGCCGGGCTTGTCCCACATATAGGACACCATGCCCTCGCCGGAGGCCTTGGCCGCCTTGACCATGTCGCTAAAAAGCGCCACCCCGTTGGGGTCACGGAAACCGGAGAGGTCCTTGCCGTCCAGGGCGGGCGTTATGGGATGCATGACCATGCGCGGGGTCAGGTCGTTGATCCAGATGTAGTTGCCGCCGTCGAAGCGGGCGTCTTTGGCCATTTCCTTGATGCGGGCGAGAAGTTCCTCGCGGGGCATGGAGTCCTTGTGGGCGGCATAGAAAGCCCCGGCCTGGCTGACCACGGCATCGACCACGGCCTTGAGGCGGTCGTGGGCGCGTTTTTTGAGCGCCTCTTCGTCCTTGGACACCCCGTAAAAGTAGTTGACGACCTCGTAGACTTGCTTGACCGTTTCCCCTTCGCGCGCCTTGGCCTGGGCGTAGAGCTTCTCGCGCAGCGCGCGGGCGTTGTCGTCGCGGTAGACGCGCAATTCATAGATGAAAAAACCCACGGACAGTACGGAAAGGGCCGTGAGCGTTATGATGCTGACAATGACGATCTTGAGGCTGATGGACCAGTCCTTGATGTTTGTCATGGCGTCTTCCCAAAGGCTCCCGCGGGTTGTCATGTCCCGGGCCGGCGGTAGGGACCGGACGAAACAAGGTGTATGAGAATAAATTATTCTATGAACGAAGAACGACCGAATGGCAAGGGCGCACACGCAGAACACCTTCCCTTTTGGCCGGGCCTTTGGCATAAGGCTGGCGAGATGCGCTTATGATCACGTTTTACGAATTCGCCACCAATTTGTTCGACCCCATTCACGTCTTCTGGGAACACCCCAAAACACGCCGGGCCGTGGCCGTAAGCCAGGTGCTCGCCTTTTGCGTCGGCCTTGTCGGCATCGAGCTCAACGTGCGGGGGCTCCTGCCGCCGTTTCTGGCCCGCATCACCCCGACGTCCCACTTCTACGCCATCAACCTGGCCTTCACGCTGGTGCTCGTGCAGGAGGTGGTGGACCTTATTTTCGTGTTGCCCTGCTCGGTGACCAAATCCCTGGGCAAGCAGTTCGAGGTGCTGTGCCTTATTTTACTGCGCGATGCCTTCAAGGAGCTGGTGCATCTGCACGAACCCATCGCCAGCGCGGATTTCGGCCATGTGCTCTTGCCCATGCTGGCCGACGGCGTCGGGGCGCTGCTCGTGTTCATCGGATTGGGATTTTATTACCGGCACTATCGGGCCCGGACCCAGGGGCCAAAGGGTCCGTGGCTTTACCCGTTCGTGGCCTACAAGAAATTCCTGGCTTTTTGCCTGCTGTCTTTCTTTTTGTCCTTCGGCCTGTGGGTGGGCTGGCAGGAAGTCGTCTACGGACAGCATCACGACTTTTTCCTGATTTTTTACACGGTCCTCATTTTCAGCGACATCTTTCTCGTGCTCTTGTCCCACACCTATCTGCCGGCGTTCGAATCGATTTTCCGCAATTCCGGTTTCGCGCTGTCCACGCTGCTGATACGCTTCGCCCTGGCCGCGCCGGCCTATTACGCGCCGCTCCTCGGCGTGTGCGCCATGGTGCTTGCGTATGGCGTTTTCGTGGCCAGCGACGCTTTCGCCAAGGACGGCTGACCCGGCCCGCGGACGCGGGCATACGGAGGTCCGGCATGGAAACGACCTATTCCTTTACGCCCATCGGCGTCATCCGCAGTCCCTTTTCCAGCCTGGCCGGCATGCCGGTCCAGCCCGGCGGGGCCCGCGAGGCCGTGGGCCGGCTGGAGCTTTTGCCCGAACTGGCTCCGGCCCTGGCCGACCTGGACGGCTTTTCCCACATCTATATCCTCTATGTCTTTCATGCCTCGCAGGGCTTCGCCCCGACGGTGGTGCCCTATCTCGACGACACGCCGCGCGGCCTTTTCGCCACGCGCGCGCCAAGACGCCCCAACCCCCTCGGGCTGTCGGTGGTGGAAGTTGCGTCGGTTGCGGGAAGTGTGGTGACCGTGCGCGGGGTCGATGTCCTGGACGGCACGCCGCTGCTCGACATCAAGCCCTATGCCCCGGCCTTCGACGCGCCGGGAGGCGCTGTGCGCAGCGGTTGGATGGAGGGCCGCGACGGCGTCGTGGCCTCGGTGCGGGCCGACGCCCGGTTCGCGCCGCAGGACGGCAAGGAGACAGAATGACGCACGGGCGGTCCCGGGGCGCGACTAATGGCAGCGCAGCCTGCCCGCCTGGGCCGCATCCACGGCGAAAAGCAGCGGCCGCACCCCGGCGGCCCGGCCCACCTCGCCGCGCATCGTAAGCGCCGCCCGCTTGTCGCCATAGCGTCCGGCCAGCACCCGGTAGCGCCGGCCCTTCCTGCCGCTTTCCACGGCCACGCAGGCCGGAATGCCCCGGCCGCGAAGTTTGGCGGCCTGGGTGTCGGCATTGGCGGCATCGGCGAAAAGCCCGGTCTGCAAGGCGTAAAAGCCGGTCGCCGGCGCGGCGGCCGGTTTTGTCGGAGCCTTCTGGGCGATGACGGGTTTGGCCGCGGCGGGCTGGGGCGGTTTGGGCGTTGCGGCCCCGGACTTTGCGGGCTGTGGCGCGGTCTGTGGTTCGGGCGTTTCCGGCGTGGCGCGGGGGGCTGGGTGTGCCGCGGCATCGCTTGTCGGGGCCGGGGCGGTGGCGGAAGCGGCCGTCGGGTTGGAAGGGGCGGCCTCTTGCGGCGCGTCGGGCATGGCGTCTCGCGGCGCGGGAGGCTCGACGACGCCCCGGACCGCTGCGCCGGTGACCGTGAAGGTCGTGGCGGCAAGCCTGGTTTCGCCGTCATAGACTTCGAGGGACCACTCCCCGGGCTTGGCCCGGCCCGGCGGATAAAAGGCGTAGACGATGGCCGCCGGTTCCCCTTTTCGCGCCGGCACGCGCCAGCGGTCCACGGCCGTGCCCAGGCCCGAGGCCGTGGGCCGGGTCAGCCGCGCTTCCAAAAGGACGGGGCCGCTGCCCGGCTTGAAACGACAGCCGAACCCCTTGTCCGAGTCCATGACCGTCCCGCCCGGCCGCACGCCCGTGTTGGCGGCGGGCCAGGGATCGGCCAGGCCGGGGGCCGTGGTCAGCGCCCCGCAGACGTCAAAGCCGGAGGGGCCCGGTCCGGGCTGCGTCGGCGCGGCGTAAAGCCGGGCGGGCAAAAGGGCCAGGGCCAGCAGCAGGCAGGCCGCGCTGCGGCGGCGCATGGGAAGAAAATCGGGCATAGGCGTCGGCGTTATTCGGCGAGGTGTTCGAGCAGGCGTTTGGCCGGGGCGTAGTCGGGATCGATTCCCAATGCGGCGCGCAGGCAGTCGCGGGCCTGCCCCAGGTTGCGGCAACGGTGGTGGGCCGTGGCGATGTTGTAGCCGACCGAGGGCGCCTGGGTCATCAGGGTCGGGTCGGCGGCCAGGGCCTTTTCAAAAAAGTCGAGGGCCGTATCGTACTGCTTGCCGTCGGCGTGGGCAACGCCCATGTTGTAGAGCAGGCCGGCGTCCTCCGGGGCGATGCGCAGGGCCTTGGCGTAGTTCTCCACCGCCTGGGACCACAGCCCCTGGCGGCGCAGCAGGATGCCCCGGTCGTTGAACATCCACAAATCGGCCGGGGACAGCCTCTCGCCCTTGGCCTCGATGGCCTCGGTGACGAAGCGCAGCGCCATCTCCTGGTCCTTTTCGCCGATCTTGCGGGCAATCTCCATCAGCGACTCGCTGACCATGTCCGAGGCTTCCCGGGTGACCACGCGCCGGGCCTCCTCGAAACAGCCTTTGGCCTTTTCGGTATCGCCCTTGGCCAGATACGTCTCGCCGATTTCCACCTTGCGCTCGAAATTGAGCGGCGACAGGCTGTCCAGGCGCGTCAGGTAGGCCAGCCGCTTGTCCATCTCCCCGGATTCCCGGCTTAGCTCGACAAGCCTTTTGAGCGGCTCGATATAGAGCTTCTCCACCCGGGCGGCGGCCTGGTAATGTTTCTCCGCAGCCTCGTATTCACCGCGCTTGCGGGCAACGTCCCCCAGGAGCAGGTGGCACTTGAGGCTGTCGGGCTTGAGTTCCATGGCCTTGGCCGTGATGCGCTGCGCCTGTTCCAGATCCCCCGCCTCGATCAGCTCCGCCGCCCGGTCGAGCAGCACGCCGAGCTGGTTGTTGGGGCGGATGGCAAAGGCGATCTTTTCGATGATGGCATTGGCCGAGATGGGCTTGGTGATGAAGCTGTCGGCCCCGACCTCGTGGGTCAGCATCATCTCCTCCCGGGAGATTTCGGTGCTGGCCACGATCAACCGCACCCGGTCGGCATAGAAATTTTTGAGCACTTTGACGGTCTTGATGCAGGTGGTCTTGCGCATGCGCCGTTCGAGAAAAAGGAGCAGCGGCACGGACAGACGTTCCACGGCCTTGTTGGCGAAGGTCACGGCCTCGTCGTACTCGGCGGTCTCGCGGCACGACGCCCGGGCGTCCACCCGGATGCCGGCCAGGGTCAGCTTGACCATGCGGGCGAAGCTCTCGTCGTCGGTGGCGATGACCGCCAGGCCGCCCGCGGCGAAGTAGTCCAGGACGATGCGCTCGTAACGCCTGGCCGCCTGATCGGTTTTAACGCGCATGATATTGGGCATGGAAAACCTTTTCTACGTGTCCGGCAGGGCGCTTCTGACCCGGCGCAAAAGGGCCAGCAGCGCCGGATCGGTCATGTCGGAAGCGGCGGTTTCGGTGGTGGGCGAAAGCACCTTGAGGGTCTGCTTGCGAAACGCGCCGAGGTCCTGCAAACGCTCGATCAGCCCCGGGTCCACCACCTGTCCGGCCACGGCCGCCGTTTCGCCGGTGCCGAGACAGATGTCCTCTTCCAGAACCATGCCGGCCGTCAGGGACGTGACCGTGGCTTCGCCCCGGCTGTAGCCTTCGCGCGCGCCGGCCAGAACGCCGAGCAGTTCCAGAACCCTGGGGTCGTACAGTCCTTCGCGCCCGGCCATGGCGGCCAGGGCCACGTCGCGGCCGGTGCCGGAGGTCAGCAGCCGGTCGTAGTCCAGGGCCGCCTTGAGCAGGCGTGAGCCGAGGGGGATTTGTTTGCCCGAGGGGCCGTCCTCCCCGTCCCCGGCAAAGGGGGTTTCCTGGTGGCGGATGATGTGGGCCACCTCGCCGAGCTTGGGGATGTTGTCCAGCAGGTCCGCGCCGATGGCCGGATGGACGGCGAAAAGCGCGGCCCGCTCGCCCTCCAGGGTCCCCCTGGCCCGCAGGGTGGCGAACATGGACTCGGGCATGACCATGGCCCCGAGCTGGGACAGCATGACGGCCAGTTCGATGCGCCAGATGTCCGGGGCGTCGCAGTAGCGGGCCATGGCCACAACCAGCCGCTTGACCCGGGCCGAGCGGGCCATGGCCTCGGGATTGAGCAGCCCGAGCAGGTCGGTGAGCACCTTGATGATGCCCCGCAGCGAGCCCTTGAGAAATTCCTTTTCGCCCGTGACCTGGAGATAGTGGGCCACGCCCGCGGCAAGCGCTTCCTCCAGCTCCTCCTCGGGGCAGGGTTTGGCCAGAAAGCGGAAAACGCCGCCCGTATTGAGGGCGCGCATGGCCTCCTGCAGGTCGGCGTAGCCGGTGAGCATGATGCGGATGGTGTCGGGACAGGTCTTTTTGAGCCGGGTGAGGAATTCCAGGCCGTCGATGCCGGGCATGCGCAGGTCCGAGACGACCACCGCGTAGGGGCCGTTTTCGGTGACGGCTTCCAAGGCGCGCAGCGGCCCCTCGGCCACATCGATGGCGAACTTGCGCCGCAGCTTGCGCTTCAGCGATGCAATGAGTTCCGCGTCGTCGTCGACGAACAGTATCTTTTGTCTGACGCCCATGCCCAAGCGGCCTCCGCCGGCCTTACGCGGTCGCTCCGGCGCCTTCCGCCGGAAACCGCAGAAAAAACGTGGCTCCTTCCCCCGGTCGGTTCGTCACCTCGATGCCGCCGCCGTGGCGGGACATGATGGCCTGGCTTATGGCCAGCCCCTGCCCCGTGCCCTTGCCGGCGGGCTTGGTGGTGAAAAAGGGGTCGAAGATGCGCCCTTCATCGGCCGGATCTATGCCGGGGCCGTTGTCCGCGACGGCGACGGTCACGCCGTGCGGCCCGAGGCTGGTGGCGATGGCGATGCGGCCATGTGGCCAGGGTTCCCGGCTCACGCGTTCCTCCACCGCCTGGGCGGCGTTTATGACCACGTTGAGCAGCACCTGGGACACCTCGTGGGGCTGACCGTACACCAAAGGCAGCCCGTCAGCGAGTTCTAATTCCACCTCGGCCGCGTGTTTCCAGGCGTTGCGGGTGATGGTGACGATGTCGCGCACGGCGGCGTTGATGTCGAAAAAGAGCGATTCGCCCGTGCCCGGGTGGGACAGCTGGCGCATGGCCGCGCTGATCTCGGAGACCTGGCGCAGGCCTTTGCGGGAATTGGCGATGGCGGCCGGAATCTCCTGGCGCAGGTAGTCGAGGTCCGTCTCCTCGATCAGCGCGTCGAGTTCCCTGGCCGCGGCGGCGATGGCCTCGCTGCCGCCGGCGGCCGCCTCGGCCAGGCGTCCGCAGGCCGCAAGCAGGCGCAGGATGTCCGCGAAGGAGTCCTCGAGGAAGCCGGCGTTGTAGGTCACGTACTGGATGGGGGTGTTGATCTCGTGGGCGATGCCGGCGGCCAGACGACCGATGGCCTGCATGCGCCGTTCCTGGATCGTCTTGAGTTCCCTGGCCTTGATCTCGGCCAGGTCCTGGCCGAGAAGGAGCACCCCGGGCCGGGAACCGGACGCGGCCGGCACGGGGTTGACGGTAAGCCCCAGCACGCGTTCGCTCCCATCCGCAATGCGGCAGCGCACCTCGTCCACGCGCACCGGGGACAGCGTGTCGCGGCTGGCGGTTACGGCCTCGCGAAGCGCCTGCCCGTCCCAGACAAGGGGCAGCGCAAAGAAATCCTTTCCCGTCGCCTGCCCGGCCCCAAGCCCGAAGGTCGCCTCGGCGCTGGCGTTGAAGCGGCGCACGCGGTCCTCGCCGTCCAGGCCCACCAGGATGGAGCGGATGGAGCCGAGCAGCATCTCGATATCCTGCCCGGCCATGGCCATCTCCCGCTCGGCCGAAACGCACCGGCTGACGTCGCGCACGATTTCGACCAGGCCGAACACCCGGCCGTCCGCGCCCCGCAGCGGATGGCAGACGCTTTCCACCTGGCGCGTCGCGCCGTCCGGACCGAGAACGTCGGCCACCCGGTTGGCCGGTTTTCCGGACGTAAGCGCCTCCTCGGCCAGGCAGGGCCGACAGGCGTCCGCGTCGCCCGGACAGGGACGGCCCGGGGCGAAGTCCCCGGGATAAAAACGGCGCAGGGCCTCGTTTACGGCCACCACCGTGCGGTTTGTGTCCAGAAAGCACAGCCCCATGTCCAGGGAGTCGAACAGGGCCTCGAAATACGGAGCGCGGGGATCGCATGGGCCTTTTGGGGCCTTGCGGCATCGCGGACGGTGGCGGCTCACGCGGGACTTTCCTCGATCCAGATGGCGAACGCCGCGTCTCCGGCCGGCGTGTCGCAGCGGATGCCGAGCGACTCCTCCCGGGGATGGGAAAAGGTCCCGCCCCGGGTCAGGCGGGTTTCCCGGGCAAGCAGGGAGGCGTCCCGCAGCATGTCCTGGAAAAAAAGGAGCGTGGTTGTGAAAAACGCGTCCAGGGCCTTTTCGGCCGGCGCGGCGTCCGTTTCCCGGCACAGGCCGGCGGCGAGGGAGGCGCTTAGGCCGATGGCCGCGCACAACCGCCTCGGGCCGGGAAGAAGACCGGTCAGAAGCCCTGTTTCCGGGAAGGCCGCCATGTCTTCGGGCTGGCCGAGGGCCGTCACCGCCAGCGCAAGTCCGGCGACCCGGCAAAAGGCCCGCCCCGCTGCCGCGACCAGCAGTTCGGCCACCGTGTTGTCGGCGAAAAAGTCCTGGATATAGCGCAGGCTGATCTGTCCGGATTGGCGCAACGCGAAGTGGCGGCCCAAAAGCCGCTTGTACTGCTCCCGGTCGATATGGCCGCGAAGGAGCAGGGCCTCGCCGAGGTAGGTGTGCTGGACCTTCTGGAAAAACAGCAGCCGGTCCAGGTCCTGTCGGGACAGCCGGCGCTCCTTCACGGCGATGTCGCCGAAAAGCCTGGGGTCGGTCTGTTGCCGGCGACAGATGCCGTCCACGTCGCCGGAGGTGAGCACGCCCCTGTCCACGGCCATTTCGCCGATGCGCCGGTTGTGTTCCTTCTGGAAGCGCAGGCCGTCGGCAAGCTGCTCTTCGGTGATGGCCCCCTGTTCCACGAGAAAGCGTCCAAGAAAGCTCATGGCGATCCTCTTTCGATGCGACCGGCCGCCGCCCGCCGTCACCACGCGGCGCGTTCCCCGCCGCGCCCGCGTCCCCCGAGGAGTATTTCCTCTTCTTCCTTCTTCGACACGGCGCGCAGAAGGCTTTGCCCTTCCTCGAAGGCGGGGTTCAAGGTCAGGGCCATGTCCAGGAATTTCCTGGCCAGCCTGGGCTTGTCCTTTTCATAGTAGGTCCTGGCGATGTTGTAGAGCAGGTGTTCGTCTCTTTTCGCCAGGCGGTAGGCCTTGAAATAATACCGCAGGGCCTGGGCGTACATCTTGTGCTTGCGCATCTTGATGCCGAATTCGTTGAAAAGGTGCTTGTGCTCCTCGCCGAAGGCCGCCTCCAGGGTGATGATGCGCCGGCACACCAGGTTGGCGTTGTCCACCTCGCCCCGGTCGAGGTAGGTGAGCCCCAGGCCGAAGGTGGCCCGGATGTGCTCCTCGTCCACGCGCAGGGCGTTTTTGTATTCGAACTCGGCGGACATGAATTCGGCTTGCGCCCGGTGTTCGTCGGCCGCGTCCACGGTCTCGCGCACCTGGCGCATCATGGGCACGACCTTGTTCATGTACAGGTCGGGCTCCGGCAGGTAGTTCGAAAGCAGCTCCTCCTTGCTGAGGACCCGCGGCTTGCCCGAAGGGATGAAATGCTTGTTGAGGGCGCGCACGAGGTAGGAACCGTCTTTTTGTTCCTCGGCAAAGACGTGGATGTTCTGCTTCACCTTGCGCTTGGTGGAGCCGAAGCCGATGGCGGAGTGGATCTGGGTCGAAAAAGCGCCCCGGAACAACTCGTCCTTGGGTTGCCGTTGTGGCGAGGGGGGCGAAGGCATGGCTTCCATGGATTTGCCCTTACCCGTCGAGGATTTTGGCAAAGGCCAGTTTTTCGGCCGGCGGGACCAGGACCCGCCAGCGCGGTTTCCGGCCAAGGTTCGCGCCAAGGTCGGTCAGCCGGCGGATGGACATGGTATTGAGTTCGAGCCCCCGGCCAAGGACCAGTTCCCCCTTGAGATCGAGCACGTCCTGGTCGAGCAGCATGCCCGGGGCAAGCTCCCCGTCCGCGGCGAGCCGGGGCTCGAAACCGTCCGGCAGCGTGGCCAGGGATTCGAGGGCGTCGAGGACTTCCGGGTCGTACCAGCCGAGCCGGTCGCGCATACGGGACAGGGACAGGGCCACGGTCTCGGCTTCCCGGCCCTTGTGCCGGTACATGGCCTCCAGGGTGTCGAAATCCAGGGCGACCTTGAGGATGCGCGCGCCGTAAGGAATGTGTTCCCCGCTGGCCGCGTCCGGGGGCAGTCCGCCGCCGTCGAAGCGTTTTTCCTGATAGGCGATGATCTCGGCCACCTCGCGCAGGCGCGGGATGTTGGAGATGAGGTCGGCCGCGATCCGGGGATGCATGGCGAATTCGTAGGCCTTGTCCCCGGGCAGCGGTTCTCCCCGGTAGGCCTTGCGCAAGGTGTCGGCCGGCATGGCGGCGCAGCCGATCTGGGACAGCATGGCGGCAAGCTCCAGCCGCCAGGATTCCTCCATGCCGAGGTAGGCGGCCAGGTCCACGGCCAGACGCTTGACCCGGGAGGACTTGCCGAAGGCTTCCGGATTGACCATCTCGAGCAGGTTGGTGAGCAGCTTGATGGTGCCGCGCACCGTGCCCCGCAAAAGCTCCTTTTCCGAGGCCAGGAGCTGGTGCTGGCGCAGCGCCGCTCCCAGGGCTTCCTCCAGCTCCTCCTCGGGGCAGGGCTTGGTCAGAAAGCTGAACACCTTGCTTTTGTTGACCGCGGCCATGGCCACGGCGATGTCGGCGAACCCGGTGAGAATCATCCGCACGGCATCGGGGCAAAGCTCGCGCACCCGCCCCAGAAATTCCACGCCATCCATGTCGGGCATGCGCAGGTCGGAGACGACCACGGCCACGTCGAGGCCGCTTTCGAGCAGCGTCAGTCCGATTCCGGGTCCCGCCGCCGTTTCCACGGCATACTGCTTGCGGAAGGCACGGGCGTACGCGGCCAGGATCTCCTGATCATCATCCACGAACAGGATGCGGGGTTTGTCCATGAGGGCTCCGGGGGGGCCGGCTTGCCCAGGCAGCCAGCCCTCCCTGGATAGGTTATCTCCGGCCGTTATTCAAGGCGCGCCGGCGGCGATCCGGCCCTTGTCCGCCGGAGAAAGCGAAAGGGAAGTCCCCGGGCGGTGCCCCGGCCGACGTCCTGCGCGTCTCGCTCCCTGCCCGTCTACATCGCATACGCACCCGTTCCCGTGGCCATGGCCCCGGTCGGGGCGAATTGCGGCAGGACGACGAGCAAGGCGGTTTTCCCACGGCCGGACCAATCGCCAAGCGTCAGGGAGGCTTGCAGCCTGTACGCCCCGGGTTGGGCCAGGTCGCCGTCGCCGGTGGTATAAGCCAGAAAGCGTGTTTCCTCGTTTTCCGTCGTGATGTCCGCCGGCCATCTGGCCGTGGAGCCATCGGGCTTTCGCACCATGAGCGCCGCGTTTGTCGCGGCCGTGATGTCCCGGCCGCAATCGAGGACGATTTGAAGGCCCGTGTCGCCCTGATAGATCGTATCGGCCATGCTCCCTCCTTATGCCTGCTCCGTTTCGATGGGTGACGCCAGGCGTATGGCGACGGCAACTGCCGAGGCCCTTCGAACCGTTGTCGTGATGGGCGACGCCAGGCGCGCGACCTCGCGTATGACGATATCCCCGGCAAGCGATCGCGCCAGGAGGCGCAATACGCAAGCCGTGGCGCCGGCTGTTGTCGCCGCCGCCGCCGCAACAGCCCGGGCCGCAAGCGCCGCCTGGACGGCGTCGGGGACCACGATGGCGATAGGCGTCCCTGTGTGCTCGCCCGGGGTCGCGCCCAAAAAGGCCGGCAGCGCCTCGGCCAGGGCCGAGGCGAACGCGGACAGCCCCGTGCGCGCGACCACGGCGGACATGGCCGGCGCTACGGCGGCCCTTGCAGCGCCATGGGGCGCGCCCGCATTGACGACGGCTGCCAGGTGTGTCGCCACGGTTGCGCCTTTGGTTGCGACCTCGGCGGCCGTCGCAGGCGCGGCCGGGTGCAAAAGCGGCGCAGCCGGGGAACCGGCCACGATCGGCCGCGCCTGTGCCGTTCCGGCGGAGTGCGCCATACGCGCGGCCGTGACCCGGGCCCCTGCCGAGGGGGAGGAGGTCACGGACAGCGCGCAGTACAGCCGGCGCGGGGCGAAAATCTGCCACGGGTTTTCGTTTAGTTGGTTTAACGCATCGGCAGAAAGCATTTTGGAATAAACTATGGTCGGGCCGAATACTCCGCCGGTCGCCTCGCCGGGGGAGGTGCTGGAGTGGTTGCTGATTGTTATTGGTTGATGATTTGAAAAATCTGGAGCGATATCCAATGATGAACTGTAAAAAAATGAATACGCATTCGAAAAATTCCCATCACGATACCATAAAACGCTTGAATTGCTCTTGCATGCAGCAATACAAGAACTATAACGAGTTGTTGATATATAGTTCCCAGGAGAAACGACTTTTCCTTCAGTCGATTGTGTTTTGTAACCTAATAAGAGTTTGCCTTGATCATAGTATTGGCATACATCAATAGCAACCTGCGTTCCTGCATACGTTGTGTTTATCGGGATGGAAAATAAATGGCTCCATGATGGGAGAACATTTATTTTGTGAAAAACAATAATAGAAAAATCTGTTTTTATGTTTAATATGAGAGGATTGAAGTCAACGTATGCACCGTCTGTGCTGGAACCGGGGGAATAAATCGTCCCGTCGCCCTGGCGCTTGGCCGCTCCCATCAATACCAGCGGATACCCCGAAACATGGTCCCCATCAGCCGTGATAAAGCTGGCAAGGCCATCCGCCAACGGATGGCCCCAATCGATTTGCCAGCTTTCCGGGGGCTTTTGCCGCCACTGCTTGCGTAAAAAAATCGCCATGACCTAGGCCGTTTGCAGGGTCACGCCCTGGAACTGCGCCGTGCAATCCGTCCCCAGGGCCGCGCCCGATTTGTTGATGACCACGAGGCCCCATTTGGCCGGCATGACGCCGCCGAACGCGGCCGCCACGCTCATAAGCCGGCTGCGATAGGTGGTCGCGGCGGCCACCACGTTGACGGTGCCAAGCCGCACCAGGTTGGGCGGGCTGGTCAGCGTGGCCGCGCCGTCACTCCCGGTCATTCCCTCGCTGTAGCCCGTACCGCCGTCCACGGAGCCGTAGGCGTAGACTTCGACGGTGCCCGTGCTGGAGACGCCGGACGATCCCGATGTGAGGGCAAGCTGCACAAGCACATCCAGAAAAGCCGTCGTCGCGTTGTCCACGGCGTCGGACTGCCGCCCGGAGGCGCTCTCCAGTCCGTCCAGGGTGATGGTCAGGGCCTGCGCCGCCGTGCCGTATCGGGTTTTGATGTCGGCCATGGCGCTACTCCATCACCAGGATGCCGGCGGCATCGAAGGTTACGGAAAACGTGCCGCCCGTGACGCCTTTTTCCTCGCCGAAGTCGAGCAGGCACACCAGCGGACCGGTCAGCGCGCCCACGGTCTTGTCGGCGTAGACAGCGGCGTAACGGGCCGTGACCGTGGCTTCGGTCCAGCTCGGATCGTCGGCGTCGAGCACGGCCGTGGCGTCGGAGAGGGTCCAGGTCACCCCGGCGAGGGCCTTGCCGCCGACCGTGTAGCCCGTGCCGGAGACTTCCTGGCCGGCCACGTCGGCGTAGACGGCATGTCCCTCGCTCGGCGCATGGGCGCTGGTGAGCAGGGCCAGGCGCAAGGTGTCGGACGCCAGGGCGAAGACGCCGTCGCCCAGGGACCGCTTGAACGCCGGATAGATCAGGTTGGCCATTGTCGTGCCTCCTTGGTTAGACCTTGTAGTTGTAATTGTGGTTGTAGCTTTCCCGGAACCCGCTCGACTTGGTGGTCGATTCGCTGACGGAACGCTGGGTGGACTCGGTGGTGGAGGTGTTCGTGCGCTGGCCGATGGACTCGCTGTAGCCGATCTGGGCCGAGGCATTGACGGAGCTTAGGGCGCTGGCCGCCATCTGGGCCGAGACCTGGGCCCCGGAACGGATCTTTTCCGCTTCCAGGCGCAGCTCGCCGAGGGAATTTTGCAGCAGCATGTCCGCCTCCTTGATGGAGACCTCGGCCGCCTTGAGATAGGCGTCGATCTGCCCGGCATGGTCCTTGGCGCGCAGGTCGGCGTCGGCCCGGCGCGCGGCAAGGAGCGACTCGTAGCCCCGAAGGGCCAGTTCCTTGTCCTTGAGCAGTGCCTCGGCCCTTGCCCGGGCCTGGGTCAATTCGGCCTCGAAGCGGGACACGTCTGCCTTGTAGGCCTCGAGTCTGACCTTATTTGCCTCGGACGAAACGGCCAGCCGCGTTTCCGCCACGGTTTTAGCCGCGGCCACGCGTTCGCCGTAGGCCCTCACCTGTTCGGCGTAGATGCGCGCCTTGGCCTCCTGGCCGGCCATGGCCGCGGCCTGGGCGTTGTAGCGGGAGGTGTTGGCGTTGACCCCCGCCACGTAGGCCTGGATTTGGGCCTCGTAGGCGCTTAAGCGGTCGCGGCCGAGGGCCGACTTGGCCGCCGCGCCCTCCATGCGGGCCTTGTAGAGCCCGACCAGGGCGGAAACACCGGACAGTTCGGCCAGATACAGGTCCGCCGCGCGCTTTTGGGCCTCGCCGGAGAGTCGCGCCCCTTCGAAGCGCACCTTGTAGGCTTCGAGGTCGGACAGGGAGGCCCGGATGCGGGCCTCGAACACCGCCGCGTCGGCCTGGTAGCGGGCGAGCTGGGCGTTGTGGATGGCCACCTCGGCGTTGAGAGCCTCGTAGCCGTACTGGGCCAGCGCCTTGGCCCCGTCGAAGGCGCGGGCGGCGTGCTGGTTGAACAGCTCGATGTTTTGCGCCTCCAGGGTCAGCGCCTGCTCCACGACGGTCTTGTCCGCCGCCACGGCCAGATCGGCCTGCTTGACCAGGATCTTGAGGTTTTCCTCGGCCAGCCGGTCGGCGTGGTCGGCGTAGATCTGGCGCAGGAGGTCGGCCATGGGGCCGCTTAGGGCCGAGGCTCCCCGGGCGGCGAAGCTGTCGCCAAGTTCGGTCAGCCGTTTGGCCAGCTCGTCCTCGGCCCGCCTTTGCGCCCGCTGCCAGAGCCTTTCCTCCAGCTCGGCCCCCTGGCCCGCGCCGCCGTCGACAAGGGCTTTCGTGATTTTGTCCGTGACCGCCGCGCGCACCGGCGAGTCGTAGGTTTCCTCCCCCGGCAGGACGAAGAGGTTTCCCGGCGCGACAAGCTCGGGCATGGGCGGCCGTTCCCCCTCGAAGGTCGGGGTGATGGGGCCGGGGAGCTCGGGGATGGTGATGGGGTCGAAAACCGGCGGATCGGGCAGGCTGATGGCCGGATCGGCCGGGTACTCGATGTCCGGCACGCCCGGCGCGTCGCCCGGGGCCTCGGGCCAGACAAGATCCGGATCGTCCGGCAGGCTGATCTCCGGCGGGGCGACGGTGAAGTCCGGCGTTTCGAGGCCATCGAGGCTGGTGGTGGCCAGTTGCGGGGCGGTCGGCGCGGCGACCTCGCCGAGGCGCACGGCGTCGAGGTCCGGAACATCGGGCAGGCCGGCGTATTCCGGCGCGTCCGGCAGGTCGGGCAGGTCCACGGACGGGTAGGTGAGTCTGGCCACGCCGCCGAGCTGGTTTAAAAACGAGATGGCGGAAAGCCAGGCGTCGTTGGCGTAGTTCTGGGCCGTGTCGAACTTGTTGCGGACGATGCCGGCCGCGCCGGTGGAATCGCTCATGACGCCTCCTTGGGGATGATGATCGGGGTGAGTCCGGCGGCGGCCGCCTGGCCGAGTTCCTGGTCGTCGGCCACGAAAAGGCCGGTCAGGGCTTCGAGCTGGAGCAGGTAGGCCTGGTCGGCGGACAGGGCGTAGTGGAAAAAGCGGGGCAGGGCCACGTCCATGACCGGATTCATGCGGTAGGCCCCGATGGTCGCGCCGGTGCGGCCGTTATGGAGCGTCCAGGCGTTGACGCCGCTGGCCTGGGAGGCGCAGGCGTCGTCCATGGCGCAAAGGGGCTGGTTTCCGGTCCAGACCGAGGCCGCGGCGTCGTCTTCCCGGGCCACGTAGACGCGCACCGTGCCGTCCGTGTCGTGGGTCATGGCCACATGGTGCCACAGCCCGTATTCCAGGGGATCGGTCAGGGCCGGGGCGAAGCCGAACTGGCTTTCGAAGTTGGACAGCCGCGCCCCGAGCAGCCGGTTGCCGTTGTAGACAAAGAGTCCGGCCGCCTGGAGGCCGAGGATGAAGCCGTGGGGGTAGGGATAGGCGTGGCCGGCCGCATCGCGATAGGCGTCGCCGGTCAAAAGCGGCGCGTCCGGGCAGGCCGTGGCCGCGCGTTTCGCCCCGGCGAGTTCCTCGGTCTGTCTGGTGAAGTCCGTGTTCCAGGGCGACCAGGGATAGGTGACGGTTTCCGTCCAGCCGGGGTGGAGATGCGGCGAACAAAAGCCCAGCACCGGGGAGATGCTGCCCGGACAGTCCCAGGTGTATTCCGAGCCGTCCCCACTTTGCAGGAAATAGGCGCGGAAGGGGTTGAGCACGTCCCTGTCGTCGTAGGTGTAGTCGTACTCCAGGGGCTCGCGTAAGCGCATCAGGCAGCTGACGGAAAAAGGCGCGTTGTCGGGAATGTGGTCCCGGCCGAAAAGCAGGCCCGAGGCCGCGCCGCCGGGGAGCGCGAACACGCCCGGATCGCGCGCGATGCCGGCCTGGGGCAGGCCCTCGGGCATGGCCAGCCCGGCTTGCGAGGGCGCGATGACGGTGACGTCGTTGCCGAGCCCCAGGGACCAGCCGGCCAGGTCGCCGTCGGTGACGGCATTTTGCAGGCTTGTCATCCCCTCGTAGCGGGCAAGGCAGTCCGGGATGGCGAAAAAATCGCCTTCCTTCTCCGGGCGCGGCCGGAGCGGGGGGCGTTCGCCCGCCCGGGAGCTTTTGTGGCGCGGGGCCACGATGTCCACCCGGTCGAGGCTCCCGGTGCGGCCGCACACGATGGTTTCGCCGCCGGGGAGGCGCAGGACGCGGGAGCAGACCGGCAGGTCGAACACGTTTTCCCGGTCCATGACCGCAAGCTCCCGGAGCGCCTGGCCGCGCAGCCCGGCGAGCGTTGCGGCGTCGCCGTCGTAGCGCAGGCGCGCCGTGGGGCGGAAATTCCGGTTCACGCCAGCCTCCGGTCCAAGGGCAGGGCGACGAGGGTGACGGCCCCGAGGTCGAACGCGCCCCGGGCACTGCTCGCGATTGCCGCCTGCCAGTGCTCGCCGCGCCCCCGGCCGAGCCGGGCCATGGTTCGGCCCGGGAGCCCCTCGCTTCCGACCGGCCCGGCCGTACCTTCCAGGACCGAACCGTCCGAACTTTGGGCGGAAACGGCGGTTTCGCCGTCGATACGCCCTTCGAGGATCAGGCCGAGCAGCCGCTTGGGGCCGGGCTGGCCGCAGTCGGTCGCCGGCAGGGTCAGGCGCGCGGCAATGGGTGCGCCGTCGTCGGTGTCCCCGCCGATCCGGTAGAGCCGCTTGCCGTCGGAGAAAACGACCGCCCCGCCGTGGCGGCAGGCGGCAACGACCGGCAGGCCGGCCAGGCTCGTTACCGCGCCGCTGTCCAGTTCCAGGGAAAAACCGATGGTCGTCATCACCACTCCTCGCCGACGGCGGCGTCACAGGGACAGGTTTCAAAAATCGCGTCGCCGGGCCTGGCCAGGCCGCGCGCGCCAAGGGCCGCCGCCTGGAGCATCGCCTGTACGATGGCGATTTCCCGGCCCTCGGCCGAAGCGTCCGGCACGGGTAGGGACAGGCCTCCCGGGGCCAGGGAACCGGGCGTGCCGCCGGCGGCGCAGCGCGGCCGGGGAAGCAGGCAAAGCGCCCTTGCGACGCGTCCCGCCTCGCCACGGCCCAGGTTGCGCCACAGGGGCATTGTGACGCGCCCCGCGACCAGCACGCCCGTCCGGGCCGCACCCGTGCTTCGCGTCCGGCCAAGGCGCATGGCCGCCGCCGCGCCGCCGCCCGCCTGGGCGGATATCTCGGGAAGCGAGGGGGCAAGACGGACCTTGCCGCCGCAAGCCGCGCCCAGGGCGGCGGTCGGAAGCGTCACTGCAACCAGGACCGACCCGGCCGAGCCGGATACGGTTGGATGCGGGATGCGGGCAGAACCGCGCGCCCCCGCGCCTGCCCGGCAGCGCATCCAGCCGGAGGGAACTTCCAGGGACGCGTTGCCGCCGAAGGTGCCTGAAGCATCAAGGGCGGCAGTCGGCAGGATGACCGCGTCGGCCGTGGCCCGGGCGAAAAAGACCGCCGCGTTCTGGCGCACCGTGAAAAAGGAGCCGGCGGTCAAGGCGTAGTCCACCACGGCGTAGTAGGCCGACTCGCCGAGTACGGGCAGGCCGGCGACCGCGTCCTGGGACGCGCCGCAGGTCCAGTCGAGCGCCACCCAGCGGCCGTCGGCAACCCGGCGGTAACCCACCCAGCTGTGCCCCTCGCGGTCGATGCCCACCCGGCCGAAAGCCGTGACCAGCCGGTCGGCCGGCACTCCGGCGGCGAACAGCAGGGCATGCAACAGGATGGCCCCGTCCTCGCAGTCGCCGCTGCCCCGGAAATAGGTGCCCAGGGCACAGTTCCAGACATCCGTGTCGTCGTCGCCGTCCGCAACGTAGACCACGCGCCGGGCCACGGCCGCGAGCATGGCTCCGGCCAGGACGTCCCAGCCCGCCGAAGCATCCACCAGGGATGCTGCCACGGCGGCCAGTTCGGGATCGTCCAGGCAGAGCAGGCCGACCACGGCGGCGGACCCGGCCTGGCTGGTCACGGGGCTGTTCAGGCCGCACAGGTAGGCATGGGCGGCGAGGACCGGCAGTGTCGCCACACCGGAGGCCATGCGCGCGGAAGCGGCGTCCAGGCCGTTGGCGGTCATGGCGGGAAGCGCGGCTTTCCCGCAGGCTCCGGCGAGCCCCAGGCCGAACAGGGGGGGGAGCGTCGCCCGGGCCTTGCGGGCCAGGCTGGCCTGTCCGGCGATTTCCGGGATCGGCAGGCTGCCCCCGCCCCAGGCCGGACGCCAGCCGTCGGTCGTCGCCAGGGTGGTCAGTCCGGTCAGGGACATGCTTGCGGCCGGCAGCCAGTCGCCCGAGGCGGCGATTTCCGGGATCGGCAGGGGAATGCCGTCGGCGGCGGTGACCACGCCGCAGGTGCCGGTCCCCGCAACATCCCACTGAAGGGCGGCCAGTCCCGAGGCGGTGAGGTGTTCTTCCTCCACGGCCTCCATGGTCAGCAGGTACTGTTCAAGAGAGGACATGGCGCCTCCCCGGCAGCACGAGCCGCACGCGCACTCCGGCAAAGGGGTTGTGCCGCGAGCTTTGCTCCGGCGCGGGGCCGGCGGAGGACGGTTCCGCGTCGCTCAGGTCCTGGAGGGGTCGGGGAAGCAGGGGCGGCACGGGCCGTTCGGTCGCGCCGGCATCCGGTGCTTCCGGTATCTCCGGTAGAGGGGTCAGCATGGGCGTCACCTTCGGGAAAAAGGATTGTCGGCGGACTCAGAACGTGCCGTAGAGCACGAGTTCGGACACGAGGTAGTTGCCGTAGATGTCCGGCTTGAAGTCCGAAATCACCATGCGGTAGGCCAGGAAATAGTGGCTGTCGGGGATATCCATGCGGTCGGACAGGAACACGGCCGGGTCCCACCAGGAGCAGTCCTCGTCGTCGTAGGGGCTGTCGTAGACCATGCGCATCCCGGTGAAGTCCTTCATGTCCAGAAGCGTGGTCCAGTGGGCCTCGTCGTTGGAGCCTTCCAGGGTGAAGCTGGTGGGATTGGCGCAGGGTCCGGAGCCACACGGGCAGTAGATGCGCTCGTCGGAGACGCTGCAGGCGAACTGGAAGCCGGTGAGCTTCAGCGGCTCGGTGAAGCGCGCGCCGACGTATTCGGGCACGGCGTTTTTCGGGTCGGGCCGCCAGCAGCCGTTGACCATATCGCCCTGGCCGATCATCTGGTTGCGCACGGACCAGGGTTCGTGGGCGCCGTTGGTGGAGTAGAAGACTTCGCCCGGGGTGCGCACCACGCGGTCCTCGTCGGCCGGGACGTGGCCGAAGACATCGTTGAAGCGGCGCACGAAAAGCAGGTCCCGGTAAAGAGCCGGCGCGGCGGCGTCGGGGCTGACCATGGTGACGGCATCGCCCGAGCGGCTGTAGATGGAGACGGATTCCATGGCGTTTTCCTACAGTTGGAAGGCGACGTCGCCGCCGAGTTGCAGGGTGCCGGTCACCACGATGCCGCCTGCCGGCATGTCCCCGCGATACCAGACCACGCTGGTCCGTCCCGTGCCGTCGTCGTCCTGGAGATAGACGGCGTCCCCCGCGGCAAGGGGTTTCGACAGGTCGGTCGCCGCCGGGATCAGCGTGTCCCAGATGTCCACGGTCTCGAAGGAACGGTACACGCCCGTGGCCTCGACCCGGATGCCCTTGACCAGGGCCAGGGCGTAGCGGGAGGCGTCCGCGTCCGGCAGGTAGAACCGGCCGTAGCCGTAATGGGCCAGCTTGAGCGAGAAATCGTCGTCGTCGCCGGTGTCGGAATAGATGGTTTCCAGCGTCGGCAGGGGCTCGCCGGGGGTGAGGGTCCCGGAGAGCAGGCCGCTTCGGGGCGTCTGGGACAGGGTGACCCGGCTGCCGTAGGAATAGGGCGTGGCCCGGGCCGTATCGAAGGCCTGGCCGCAGGTCACGCGGATGCGGGCGGGAAAGCCTTCGAAGCGACAGTGCATGGAAAGCGGATAGATGTCGGACATGGTCTTTTCCTAGCGGTTGTATTTTTTATGGCTGGTCGGCCGGGGGGCGGGGTGTGGCGGCCGCGTGCGGCGCATATTTGAAGAATACGCCTTCGCGCCCGCTCCACCCCGCCCCCCGGCTCAGGCCACAAGTCCCATGCGCAGGGGTGCATTTATAGGAATCCCCTTTTGAAAGTTTTTGAGGGTAGGGGGTCCGGGGGGAGGGAACTTTTTTCAAAAAGTTCCCTCCCCCCGGTTCCTCCTCTCCCCCTCCCTACGAGGCCGGCATGGTGACGACGAAGCTGTCGATGGTGGTGGTGGCTCCGGCGGTGATGGCGGTGCTCGACATGTTGAGCTGGGCTCCGGAGGTGGAGACCGAACCGTCGAAGCGGGCGTGGCTGGTATCCGAGCCGGTCGTCATGTCGTTGGCGTAGAAGCGGAACCAGCCGGCGGTGCCGGTGGAAGCGGCCGCGCCGGACCAGACTTCGGAGGAGGCCTTGGCGCAGGAGCCGCCGGAGGGGGCGGCGAAGTTGAGCCCGTTTACGGCCGTGCCGGCGGTGAAGGTCCCGGAGGAGACGGTGATCTCCAGGAGAGGGGAAACGCTTTCGCCGTCGTCGGCGCTGGAGGGCTGCACGCCCGGGAAGATGCGGATCACGCCGTTTTGCATGATGGTCTTGAAACCTTCGGTGCCGAGCAGCTTGTTGCGAAGACCGGTGGAGAGACGCAGGGCCATAGGTGGCGCTCCTTTGTGTTGTTGCTAGGCGTTGATGAAGAGCAGGTAACGGCGGTTTGTGGCCACGGCGCGGGCCTTCCCCGGCGGGATGGCGGCCGCGGCTAGGCGCGTGACCCGGCCGTCGGCCTCGCCCCGGTAGATGCCGTCCCCCCCGGCCCAAAGGGCCGCGTCGCCGGCAAGCGTCTGTCCGGCCACGGCCTCGCGACGGCCGGCGGTCAGGGCGACGTCGCTGCCGGACAGGGGCGGCGTGGGACAGACCCGCTTGAAGGTCATGGCCTTTTTCGGGTCGTACCCGGCGGCAAAAACCACGCCGGCGTCGTCGCCGATGTAGAGCCCGCCGCCGACGGCGCGCAGAAACCGCACCCGGCCGGTGGCTGGCGGCAGGAACCCGGCCACGCCGTCCACCCAGTCGAAGAGCCCGGCCCCTTCGGTAAAGCGCACCAGATTGCCGGAGGCGATCCAGATGCGGCCGGCAAAGTGGGCCAGGTGCCCGCCGGGCGGCGGCGGGACGAAACGGCCGGAACGGTCCGGGCCCGGATAGGTCCCCCCGCCCCAGGGCAGGGCGGTGCCGTCGCGGAGGCGGCCGGTTTCGAAGCCGTTGGTGAAGTAGACCGTGTCGCCGACGGTGAGGAAGACGACGCGGCCTTCGGGGGTGAGGTCCCCACGCAAAAGGCGCGGTTCGCCCTGGCCCGGGATCAGCCAGATGCCGCCCTCGCGCGCGCCGTAGAGGTTCGCGCCGTCGGAGAAAAGCGTCGCGAATCCCGCTTCCCCGATGGCCGCGTAGCCGGGACGGCGGCGGATGCGGCCGGAGACGACCTCGACGTTTACGGCTCGGGCCAGTTCGAAGCGGCCGGTGTCCGGTTCGCAGACCAGGGACAGGGGCGATCCCGACTGGCCAAGGCCCAGGCAACGGGTGAGCCGCATGTCCTTGCTCACGGCCAGTCCTCCCCGAAGACCGGCAGGCCGCCGTCCCAGGGGGCGGGAATATCGGCCGGCTCGTCCTGGATGACAGCCGGACCGGTCAGGATGACTAGTTCCGCCAGGGCGGCCTCGAAACGCCGGGCATAGGCGGCGGTCTGGGGCTTTTTGCCATCGGCCCCTTCCTCCAGGCGTTCGAAGATCTCCCGGCAGGCGAAGCTGACCAGAAGCGGTCCGGCCAGATGCGGCGGGAGACAATCCGGCTTGTCGGACAGGGCGACCAGCGGATCGGGCAGGCGGTAGTAGCCGACGGTCAGCGTCGCGTCGGCGGTCGGCGCGGGCCGGGCGTAGAGTCTTCCGGCTCCGGCGGCCACGCAGCGGATGCGCCCGCGCGCGCCGAAGCGGATTTCCCGCCGAAGCGAAGCCAGGTCCGGCGCCACCCGGACCCGGCCACGCCCGGGGAGGAGGAAGGCATAAACGGGACCGTGCTGCATATCCGTCGGCAGCGCGGCATGCCCCTGTCCCACCGGGAAGGTGAGTTGCGCCTCGGCGGCGAGCCCCGGCAGACGGGCGGCGGCGGCGGCGGCCATAAGCCCGCGCCCGAGCGCCCGCAGGATTTCGCTCTCGCCGACCGCCGGATCGCCGACGATGCCGGCCACCTCGGCCATAAGCCCGGCCACGGTGTCGGGGCAGGCGTTTTTCTGTCCTTCGGCCGCGGCCCGGGGCAGGGAGAGTTGCGCTTGCGCCATCACATCCTCCAAAGTCGTCTCTTGCGCGCTGGGGCTAGTCCAGGGTCAGAAAGCAGGGCTGACACAGCCCGGCGGTGAAGGCCGCGCCAAAGGCCACGCCGGCCACGGGCTGGTCAGTGTCCAGGGTGGCGTTCATGGCCGTGAGGCTGCCGGCCGTGGCCCCGGGCACCAGCATGCTGCCCACTTCGGCCGTGCCGCCGGCCAGGCAGCAGCCCACGCCGCCGGTCTGGGCGAAGTAGTAGTGCCCGGCCGGAACGTCGCAGGGCGTGACTCCGGCCGGCAGGTTCTCCTCGGTGGCCGAGGCTGTCACCCCGGCCCAGGGCGAGGGCACGAGGGACACCTTGGATGCGGCGGTCAGCGCGCCGCGCACGGGTTCGGCCAGGGTGAGGATCACCGTGCCCGAGGCGGGGCAGGCGGTGTTGGAGAGGATGCGGTACTGCCGGCCCTGGCCGGAGGCGTCGGCCACCTGGAGGAAGCCGTCCTCATAGGCGTTTTCGGCCACGGCCGCCGTCCCCACGGTCAGGGAGACGACCCGGTCGCCGACGGCGGCTTCGGTGGCGGCAAGGTTCTGGTGTGCGGCCACGGCGGCCGGGGCCATGCCGAGGCTGCCGGCGGCCAGGACCGACGCGCCGGCCTTGGCGTAGCGAAACTTGCGGCCGTCGGCGGTGATGCGCAGCGCGCCGATGGTCTCGCGTTTGGCCGGCGAGGTCTCGGCCACGTCCTGGGTGAAGGAGAGCTTCATGGGTTGGGCCATCATTTCCTCCTGAAGAATTGGGGTGTCGGTGCCTAGGACAGGTTGGAGTGGCAGGCGTGGGCCTTGCGGTTGGAACAGATCAGGTTGCCGTGCCAGAGGATCTTCATGGAGCGCCCGGCCGGGCCGGCCAGGTCGACCCAGGGCTGGCGGGCGAAAAAGCCATTCTGGTGGATGGCGAAGCCGAGGTAGTTGGTGTTGACGGCGAAGCAGTGTCCGGCCGGACAGTAGTCGTCGGCGGCCAGGACCATGCCCTCGTAGACGAGGTGGGTGAAGCCGGCGCTGGCCACGCCGTCGTCGGTGACGAAGCGCTGCTGCACCTGGAGGATGCGGGAGACCTTGTTGTAGAGCGACTCGGTGGTCACGGCCACGTTGGGCTTGCCGTCGCGGCCGTCGGAGACCTTGGCCGCGCTGCGCAGCTCCTGGAGCGTTTCGAGGCTCATGGTCGCGGCCGCGTTGTTGGTCACGCCCTTCCAGGGGGTGGTGCCGTCGGCGGCCACGAGGTCGGCTTCGGCGATGCCGCCGTAGGCCTTGTCCGCATCGGTGCTGGTCAGCGCCCGCAGACCGGTCAGTGTCGGGGCCTCGTCGCCGGCGGCGGAATAGAGCGTCGAGGCCAGCCAACTGGAGCAGGTGCGCTGGGCGGTCTCGATTTTCTGGGTCACGAACTGCACGGCCGCGTAGTCGCCGCTGGCCGCCACCTCGTCGGTCAGATAGACCGTGGCGTTGCCGTAGGCGTGCTTCCAATGGAAGGCGGCGGCGTTGACCGACACCCGGTCGTCGCTCGAAAGGGTGTCGGAGCGGGTGAAAAAGCCGCCCTCGGCGTCGGAGTAGTTGAGCGGCACGCGGATTTTTTCGCCCCCGGCCGGCCGCTCGAAGAGCCCCGCCTGCCGGTTCATGAGCAGGTCGAGGAGGAAGGAATTGCGGAAGTAGATATCCACGGCCCGACCGCCGGCGGCCGCGAAATAGTCGCTGGTGATGGCTTCGATTTCGGTCATGGAAAGCGACATGAGGCGTCCTCCCTGGTTGGGTTAGATGTCGCCGGACTGGCGACGGGCTAAAAGGCGGGCGGCCAGCACGGCGTTGATGCCGCCGAATTTTTCGGGCGCGGCCAGATCGGGATCGGTCCCTTCGCCGCGACCGGCCCCGGACGGGGTGCGGCTCAAGGTCCGGGCCAGGCGCTTGGTCCGGATGCGTTCCAGGGCCTTGGCCTCGGCCTGCGCGGCCGCTTCCTGGCGGGTTTTCTCCAGGACGGCTTCGTGGGCCTGCCCTTCGGTTTCGAGCCTGGCGGCGAAATAGGCGCCCACGTCGTCCAGCAGCGTGTTGGCGCGCTTCTGGGCTTCCAAAGCTCCGGAGGCGGCCAGCTCCCGGTAATCCGGATGCTCGGCCACGAAGCGGGCCATGAGCGTGTCGCGTTCGTCCTTGTGGCGCTTGTCCTCCAGGGCATCGAGGCGGGAGGCGAGCAGCGCTTCGAGGCGGTTTTCCAGGGCCGAGAGAAACGACTGCGGGTCGGCGGCAGACGCGTCGGCGGTTGGCGCGACCGGGGGCGTCTGCGGCAAGGTGCGGGGTTCGGCGTCCATATCTCCCCTTGCGGGTTAAAGGGTTGTCGGGAGCCGGCGAAGCCGGGCCGTCGGCGTATGGAAGCGGCCGCTAGAGGCCGTTTCTGGCGATGAAGCGTTCCCTGACTTCCCGGCGCACCGCGTCGTTTCGGGCCGCGGGGAGGCGAAATTCCCCTTCCTCCATGGGGCGGATCTTTTCGCCGCGCAGAAACCGCCGGTAGTTGGCGCGGCTGGGGTCGGCCAGAAAGGCGCGGACATGGGGGCTTGGCGACGCCTTGTCCACGACGTCGGTGACCGAGGCGATCCAGTCGGCGTCGGCGCGGTAGGCCCTGCCCGCGGACACGAGCCGTGTTGCCGCGCCGCCGCAGCCGCAGACCCCATCACTCCCGTCCATCGGGGCCATGGCTTCAAAGACCCTGCCGCACACCCGGCAGCGGAAGTCATAAAGCGGCATACTCACCCTCCTTCCCGGCCTTTCCGGCCAAGGGGGCCCGGGGGGAATTATTCCCCCCGGTGGTGGGGTCCAGGGGAGGCAAAGCCTCCCCTGGGTCTTTTTTCCCTTCCATCCTCTCCAGCACGCCGGCGCGGCTGGACCAGTCGAGCTTTTCGAGCAGGTCGCGGCGGTCGATGGCCCCCATCTGGTAGAGGGCCAGGGCTTCCTCGCGCTGTTGGACGCGGGAGACGGGCATGGTGGAGCCGGAGACGACGGTCAGGCGGGCCGGGATGCGGCATTTGGCCCCGTGGATGGGCGCAGCCATGGCGCGGCCGTTCTCGGTGAAGCTGATCCAGCGTTCTTCGGTGTACCAGTTCTGCATGTGGCTTAAAAACATGCGGCCGCGTTCGCGGATCAGCCGGGAGTAGTTGCGGATCTTGCCGCGAAGGAGCGTGGCCGCCTGTTCGATCAGGGCGGCGATGGCCTTGTAGGCGATGACGGGATGGTCGGGAGCCGTGGCGCGCTCGATCTCGCCGATGCCGGAAATCTGGCTGAACAGTTCCCGATAGATGCCGAGCACCGATTCGATATCCTTGGTGTTGTTGGTGAATTCCAGGTAGCGGATGCCCTGGGCGGCGGCCATGGACGCCGGGTTGACGATGCCCTGGCGGTTGGTGAAGGCGGCGTTGGCCACGCCCGAGTCGCGGGGGTTGATGATTTTGGGTCGGGCGCAGCGGTCCTTGTGGTAGGTGAGCTGGGACAGGCACTTGTTGACTTCGAGCTGGAGCTCGGCGAGCTGCTCGAAGTCCGACGCGCCCCAGAGGCTGGCCGGATCGGTCAGCGAATTGGCCAGGGTGAAGGGAAAGCGGTCGTAGAGGTAGCTGGCCACGGCCTCGGCCGGCTCCAGCTCCGGGTTGACCGAAGGGTTGCCCTGGTCGGAGAGCACGACCGCGCCGGCCCCGGCCACGGTGACGCAGCGAATAAACCCCGGATAGCGCGGCACGTCGCCGTCCATGGTGTAGTCGCGCACCCAGCATTCGCACACGAGGGTCGCGTCGTCGCTGGGGCCGTCGCCGCCGCTTGCGCCGACGATGGCCCGCACCACCTCGCCGAAGCGGCCGAAAAGCCCCTGGCGCGAGCCGTCGCCCGTGATCGCCTCGCGGCGGCCGTCGCCAAGCTGGGCCAGAAGGGCGGCGTCGCTGGTCAGCTTGTCCGCCGCCCGGGGCCAGCGGCGTTTGGCTTCGCGCAGGCTTACGGGGGTAAAGTGGAGCACGGCCTCGGCGTCCTGGATGTCCAGGCAGGAGGTGGGGTAGACGCCGAAGGCGAAGGGGTCGACCACCACGGTGCGCACTTCGCCGAGGCCATATTCCAGGTCCGGGTCGAACACGACCTTTTCCACGGCCAGGCCGTAGGTCTCGCCGTTTATGACCGAGCGCTCGAAAATGGCCTGCTGTTCCTGCTCGGTCCACCACCAGGCGGCGGCGCGCTCCAGGGCCCGGAAAAGTTCTTCGTCGCCGGCCGGCCCCACCCGGTTGACGTTGAAGGTGGGGTTGTTGTCGGTGAGCATGTTGACGGTGCGCTGGCGGTGCAGGTGGAGCAGGTTGGCGCTGACCAGCGGCACTCCGGGGTGGACGCCCCCCCGCCAGGCCCGGTTGCGGCCCAGCCGGTAGTTGCTGGTCCATTTGTCGGCCAGTCCCAGCCGGACCTTGTCCGTGACCACGGCGTGGAGCAGTTCGAAGACGCGCCGGCCGACCTGCTCCGGCCGATCGGCCGGGGGCAGCAGCTCGTGGGAACACGTGGGTTCGGCCATTATTTTCCTCCCTTGCGGGGGCGCTTCTTGGTTTCCTGGCGGATGGCGGGCTGCCCGATGGCCAGGGTTCCCTGGTCGGTTTCGAGGCTGCCGCGCCCTCCCGGCCCGTAGCCCTGGGGATGGTGGCGGCAGAAGGGACAACGGGCGTCGTCAAAGGACGCCTCGGGATCAAAGGGCGGTGGGAAGCCGGGCTCCAGGGGGCCGAACACGGCGCCGGTCAGCGGCGGGGTGAGGTCGGTGGGGTCAAAGGCGGCTATTGCGGCGTGGCAGAGTCGGCAGCGCAGGATCATGTTTGGGCCTCCCTTTTGGCGGCGGCTTCCCGTGCCGCCCGCAACCCCCATCAGTCCATGGGAGCCGGCCCAAAACCAGTCAGTCCGCGTCAATTTTTCGGGGGAGGCCCGCTTTGGGCGGAATCGACTGAGTGCTCAGGGGAGAAATGCGTTTGAAAATGAGAAAAAAATCCCAAGGACACGGCATGTTGGGGGCCATTTGCATTGTACCCTGCCGGGCTTTGCGGTAGCTTGGGACGCAACAAAATTTTTTCCCAGGGAAGGAGACGCCTATGCTTGGTACGGAAAAGAAAGTCCGGGCTCTGTACGGCGACGTCATGGGAAGCCAGGCCGATAGCCCGGCCATCGAAGCCAAGGAAACCGCCACCTCGGCCCGGGCCGGGCTTTTCGTCGCCCTGCTGGCCGTGATTTTGGCCATTGGGGTCTATGTGGCCCTGAGCGCCAAATTGTCGTCGGTGGCCGATGTGACGACCCAGATGGCGGCGCTCGACGCCAAGGTGGCGGCGCTTGACGCCAAGGTGGCGACGTTCGACACGCTGCCGGCCAAGATCCACAAGCAGATGCAGGCGGACCGTCTGGCCGCCTTTGCCGCCGCGGCCCAGGGGCTGGCCGCAAGCCTGGACACCGACACCCAGAAGGCCGCCATGGCCAAGATCGCGGAGGCGGCCAAGGCGCTTCAGGCCGAAGTGGCCAAGTAGGACCTCGCGGCAGGGTTTCGAGCGGCCGTATGCGTCCGAGGGCGACAGGCTCGGATGGTTTTTTTTAAGGGACGCAGCATTGGTTCCGGGGAGGACGTGATGACGGACTTTGTTGTCGGCCTTTCCGACGGCTACCACTCCGTCGCCTTTGCCGATGGGCTCGAGCCGGCCGACCGGCGGCCGTTTTCCATTGCCGCGCCGGTCAGCCTGCCGAGCCTGCCGCGGGAGGCGACGATCCGGACGGACGCCCTGGCGGAAATTCCCCGTGGCGCGCTCGCGGATCGCAACGCATAAACTTCGCCGCACGAGCAAAAGGCCGCGTCCCAAGGGATGCGGCCTTTTTTATGGTGCCGGAGGCGTGCTTGCGGCTATTTCTGGAAATGGGTCAGGGCTTTGTTGAGCTCGTAGAGCAGGGTGGTCAGCCGCACCAGATAGGCCTCGTAGAGCTTTTGCACGTCGGAAGCGGCGGGAAGCTCGATCTCCTGGTTCCGGGCCGTCAGGAAATACACCATGTTGTTGAGGAAGGTGATGATGTTCTTGCTGCGGCCGTAGATGTACTGGTTGACCTCGGCTTCGTCCGTGCGGCCGAGCTTGAGGGAGATGTAGAGGATGTCGATGAGGTTGTTGAGGCTGGTCGTGACCTTCTGGTGGGTATCGAAGAGGAAGCGGATTTTTTTGTATTCCGCGCTGTCCTTGTCTTTTTCATAGGTCTGGAGCAGGCCCACGATACGGCCGTCGGATGGGCGCGTCTCGCCGTAATACTTGATGACGTCGTCCATCATGACGACAAGGGTCGCCTCGTCGGGTTGCCGGGCCTGCTCCGGGGGCTTGGCCGCGACGGGGCCGGCCGTCAGGGCAAGCAGGCAGGCAAGCGCCGCCAGGCAGGCAAGACGGGGAAAAAAAGCAGCCCTGCGGGCGTTGTGTTCCTGGTTCATGCGCGCGAAGGGTTACGACTTTTTCTTTTTGTTGCAGGTGTCGCAGGGGGCTTCCTGGCCGCCCTTGGGGGCCACCTTGCGCAGCACGCTTTCAAAATCATCCAGCGGGGCCGCGCCGCGCACCGAAACACCGTTGATCACAAAGGTGGGCGTGCTTTCGATGTCAAAGCGCCGCGCCTCGGCCACATCGTCGTCGATGCGCTTGGCCAGGGCGGGATTTTTCAGATCGCGCTTGAGCCTGGGGACATCCGCGCCAAGTTTGACGGCCAGGGCGTACAGGGCCGGCTCGCCGGCCTGCTCGATCTCGGGCTGGGCCGCGAAGACCGCATCGTGGAAGGCAAAGGCCAGTTTCGGGTCCTGGGCGGCCAGGGCTTCGTAAAGCAGCGCCGCCTGCCGGGACAGGTCGTCCGTGGCGTAATGTTTGAAAAGCACCCGCACCGAGTCCGGATGGCGTTCCATGAATTTTTTGAGCGTCAAGGCGCCCTGGGCGCAGTAGGGGCACAGGAAATCGGAATAGACCACCACCGTGATCGGGGCATTGGCCGGGCCGCGCATGGCCCGGGCCGGGTCGATGGTCGGCGACAGGGGCTTTTTGAGCTCCTCGGCCAGCTGGGCCTGGCGCGTTACGTCCTGGTTTTCCTGCTGGCCGGCCAGGACAAGGGCGTAAAGCTCCTGCTTCTGCTTGGCCAGGGCGTCGAGAACCATGTCGGGATGCTCGTTTAAGGTCTGGCGCACGGCGTTGTCCGAGGCGGCCGGCGAACAGGCGAAAAGGACCAGGGTGGCGAGCATGACAAAAGCGGTGCGCGCAAGCATTGGCGGTTCCTTTGAAAACGGATGAGCTCGACTGAAGAGCCTACCTTGGGATGAGGGAATTGCAACAATTATTTGCGAAGTGCAAGGGAAACAGGCGGCAACGATTGCTTTTTTTTTGCGCTGGGGTAAGCAGGGCAATAACCCTTTTCCGAACTGGGAGGGCAGGGACGCATACGGATGCCAAGGAGGCAGCATGAAACGGATCGCTGTGTTTTTTTTCGCGCTGGTGCTGTGCGGCGCGGCAGCGGCGGCGCTGGCCGCCGGGGATGCCGCCAAGGGGGAGCAAATGGCCAAGGGTTGTGCCTGCCATAAGAGCAAGGGCGACCTCAACGGCAAGGATGTCGCCGTGTTGACCGCCCAGATGCAAGCCTTCAAGGAAGGCAAGGGCGAGAACAAGGCCATGATCTTCATCATGAAAAAACAGTCGGACGAGAATATCGCCGATCTGGCCGCCTACTACGCCTCGCTGCCCAAGAAGTAGGCGTACGGCTTGCTTCGTCCGCCCAAAAAGGCCATGGGAACGCGTCGCTCCCATGGCCTTTTTGCAAGGTGGCTTTCATGAAACGCATCCTTTCCCTGACGCTGCGCATCGCCCTTGTGGCGGGCTGTTTGATCTGGGCCCTGTGGGGCGTCGACCTGCGCGGCCTGGGGCGCACCCTAGCGGCCTTTCCTCTATGGGCGGTGGCCCTGTACGCCGTCATGCCCCTGGCCGGGGTCGTGCTGCCGGGGCTTCGGCTGCGTTTCCTCATGGCCGACCGCATCGGGCCGGCGACCGGCGTGCGGGCGTGCCTTATGAGCGTGGCGCTCAACAACGTGCTGCCGGCCAGGCTCGGGGAAATGGCCAAGGCGCTGTATCTGCGCCGCGAGGCGAAGGTCTCCCTGGGCCGTTCGCTGGAGGCCGTGTTCTGGGAACGGTTTTTCGATCTCAACGCCTTGCTGGTTCTGGGCGCGGCCGTGGCGGCGCTGCTCGGCCAGGGGATGGTCCTGTATCCGCTGCTGGCCATCGTGGGCGGGGGATGGGGGTTTCTTGCCCTGCTGCGGCTGCGTCCCGGCGCGGCCCATGCCCTGACGCGGCTGATCCCGGGCGAGGGGCTGCGGCTTTTCGCGGCCGAGATCCTGGGATTTTTGTCCGCCAACCTGCGGCTCGGATTTTTGGCGCGGCTGGCGCTTTGGACCCTGGGCACCTGGGTCGGCTACCTGATCATGTACGCCGTGGGGCTTTGCCTGATGGCCGGGCTGCCGGCCGATCCGGTGCTGGTGCTGACGGTTTTCGCCGTGGCCACCCTCGGCTTCGCCATACCCGGCGCGCCCGGAGGCATGGGCGTGTACGAGGCCTCGGTGGTGCTGGCCCTCGGCTGGTTCGGGGTGGACCGGGACCGGGCCTTTGCCGTGGGGCTGGCCATGCATTTGTTGCAGTACCTGCCGGTGACCCTGGCGGGACTCTGGAGTCTGGCCGCAAGCGGCATGAGCCTTCGCGACCTGCGCGGCCAGGCGAGGCAGGCCCGGGAGGAAGCCGTCTGAGGCCGGGCGCGGGGGGGCCAGCCGCCTCCGCGCGATTCGCATGCGCTTATTTCACGGGCACGGCGTTCCCTCCGAGTTTTTCCCGATGCTTGTCCAGGTGCCACTGGTAGAAGATGTCGGTCAGGCCGGCGATCACGTGGTCCTTGACCGGCAGCCAGCGGAGCTTGCCGGCCTTGGCGTCGATGGCGCCGCTGGCCAGGAATTCCAGGCCCAGCAACTGGTCACGGCTGACCCGGTCCTCGGCCACATGGCGGATGCGGGCCACCATCCAGAATTCGTGCGATCCCGCCACGCGCGGCTCGTTGAACTGGAGGTGCACCACCACCCGGTCGCCCGTGGTCATGTCCAGCTCCCGCTCCCGGACAAGCGGTGCGCGCAGGGCTAGGCGCATGCCCCCGGCCGAGATGTCGGCCAGTCGCGCCAGGCCGCTTTGGAAATCGCTCCCCTTGATGGCCGGCGCGTCCGGGGAAAACCCCCGGCACTTGTCGTAGCGCCATAAAAACGCCTTGTGTAGCCGCGACAGCTCCGGTTCCACCCGCAGGCTCTTGCGCCGCTGGCCGAAGACGAGCCTTTCCGGTTCGTTCAGGCGCAACCTGGCCTGCCCGGTCTGTCCCGTGGCCGCCGCCCGGATACGACTGTCGAAGGTGTAGAAGTCTTCGTCCAGGCTGCCGTTGCGCAGTACCACCCGAAAATAGCCCTTCACGTCCAGACCCACCCAATGGGGACCGGCCGCGGCCTTGCCGGCGCTTTCGAGCAAAAGTCCGCGCGACGAGAAATCCAGGATGGCGCATTCGAGCTCTCGAAGGCCCGTCACGGCCTGGGGGAGGGACAGAAAACAGTGGGAGCGTTGCGTGATGGCTTCTTCCATGAGACGGCGGGACTGCTTATGCGCGGTCATGGTGGGGCTCACGACGATGCGATCCGTTGGTTGCCGGAGGGAAAACGGACGCGCTTCGGTTATGGATTGGTACGACATGCCGGATGCGGGACCCGGTGGGCTTTTCCTACAATAGAAATCGCGGTCAGGGCAATGACCGCCAGCAACGAGGATTTCCTCGTTTGCCGCAGGTCCCCGGACTCTTTTCAATTTTCCCGGCCCGTGCTACCTGGCCGGCCGTGTTCGTGTTGCACGGACGGGGGAATTCTTATGGGCAAGGAGAGGGGAGAAATGGTTGCGGCATGGTTCCGGATCAGCGTCGTTTTTACGGCGCTGCTTTTTTTCGGCGCATCCGAGGCATGGACCAAGACGGTTTTCCTGGGCGGGAGCCAGACGGCCGGCTGGGACTACGTGGGCGGGTTTGAAGGCGTGATCAACAAGGGCATGGTGAGCAACACCACGGCCAGGATTCTCAAGAGCCTCTCGCCGGTGGTGCGGATGCGGCCGGAAAAGGTCTTCATCCTGGAAGGCGTAAACGAGTTGTGGAGTCCCAACGCCAGCATACTGGCCCGGTACCGGGAAATCCTGCGCCGCATCGGCCAGGGTTCACCCAAGACGCTCATCTTCGTGCAAAGCGTTTTGCCGGTGGTCAACCGGCCGGACCTGTCCAACGACAAGATCGTGGAACTCAACGCCGGGCTCAAGGCGCTTTGCGCCGAGATGCCCCACTGCCTCTACATCGACCTGCACAGTCATTTCGCCGTCAACGGGGCGCTCAATGCGGGCCTTACCTCCGATGGCGTGCACCTGCGCTCGGAAGGCTACGCCCTGTGGCGGTCGGTGATCGACAAGTACGTCACGCTCTCAAACGAGGAGCTTACCCGGCCCGAAACGTTGGCCGGACTTGGCGTTGCGCCGCCGCCGGCCAACTGACGGCGCAAGGGCGCACGGACCAAGGCGAGCTTGTCGACAAAGCCAAGTGGATCAGGCTGCTGAAAAGGTTCGAGTGGAAGGCGCAAGAAAACTCCAAGGCCGACGCGTAGATCACTACGCGAGGGTTTGGAGTTTTTGAAGCAACGCAGCCATCGGGCCTTTATCAGCGGTCTGAGGTGGGCCATGCCCGCCTTTTTTCATGCGTAGTCGAAAAATACCTGCGAAAGATTGTGGTTTCATGTAACGTGGGCACAGGCTCCGAAAAAAACGAGGAGGATCGCCCATGAAACGTGTGCTCGCGGTGTTCGTCGCTTTACTTGTGTGCTGTTCGGCCGCCACGGCCCTGGCCTGGAAGAAGCCGCCCTTTGAAAATGTGGATAAGAACAAGGACGGCCTCATCGTTTACGAGGAAATGGTGGTCTTCAACTCGGGATTGACGCTGGTGCGCTACGGCGTCATCGACCGCAACAAGGACGGCAGGATCGACCGGGCGGAATATGCGGCCATGGGCGGTCGCACGGTCGGACGCGCGGCCCGGGGCAAACATTCCAAAAAGGTTTGGTGGCGCTGCTCGGGTCGGGAGGGCATGGACCTTTTCATGCGCGGCACGGACCTGCTTATTGCCGGCGACAACGCGGCCGCGGTCGCCATGCTTTCCCAGGCCGTGACCAAGCGGCTTTGCGTGGATTACCTGAGCTACGCCTACTACAACCTGGGCATTGCCTGCATGCGTCTTGGCGATGACGCCTGCGCCAAGGCGAGCCTGGAGAATGCCCGGGCGCTCAATGTCAACAATACGGTGCCGCCAAACGATTTCGGTCTTTCCGGCACGCCACGGGCGGCCGGCCGGCCGTAGCCGCGCTCGGGCCGGCCGTCTGAAAACGCTGCGGGGGGGACGTCGGGTCGGCCGTTTCCCCCGCAACGCGCGGCTGGCGCTCTTGACAGGCCGGGGCGGGATGTTCAACCAAGGGCGCAAGGTGATTGCCGGCATTGCGGCGGTCACGCGGAGGCAGCTCTTGGGCAACGTGCTCATCATCGACGACGATCAGACCATACGCGACGCTCTGGCCAGGGTGGTGACCCGGCTTGGCCACGCGCCCCAGATGGCCGCCACCCTGTCCGAGGGCCTTCGCCGGGCCGGCGACAAGGATGTGGACGTGGTCTTTCTCGACGTGCGCATGCCCGACGGCAACGGCCTCGACGCCATCAGCGACATCCGCCGCACGCCCTCGAATCCCGAAGTCATCGTCATTACCGGCTGGGGCGACCCGGACGGCGCGGAACGGGCCATGCGCCAGGGCGCGTGGGACTATATCGAGAAGCCGCCGTCGGTCAAAACCATGACCGCGCCCCTGGTCAGCGCCATGGAGCACCGATGCCGGGGCCGGGATGCGGCCAAGCCGGTGTCGAGTTTCCATTTTACAGGCATTGTCGGCGACAACGCCAAGCGGGCCCAGTGCCTGGATCAGGCCGCCAAGGCCGCGCCGAGCGACGTCAATGTGCTGCTGACCGGTCCCACCGGCGCCGGCAAGGAGCTTTTCGCCCGGGCCATTCACGACGGGAGCCCCCGCAGGGACGGGGCCTTCGTGGTGGTGGACTGCGCGGCCCTGCCGGCGGGCATTGTGGAAAGCGTGCTCTTCGGCTCGGAAAAGGGCGTGTACACCGGCGCGGATCGGCGTCGGGAGGGGGTGCTGTTGCGGGCCCATGGCGGCACGCTGTTTCTGGACGAAGTGGCGGAGATGCCGCTTTCGGTGCAAAAGGCCTTTTTGCGCGTGCTCCAGGAACGCCGGGTGCGCCCCGTGGGCGGCCTCGAAGAGGCGGCCTGCGATTTCCGGCTGGTGGCCGCCACCAACCAGGACCTGCCGGAGATGGTGCGCCAGGGGATGTTCCGGGAGGACCTGCTGTTCCGGTTGCAGGGCGTGAGCATCGAGCTGCCGCCCCTGGCCGGGCATCCCGAGGACATCCTGGAATTCGCCGATCATTTCGTCGTCGAGGCGGCGGACAGGCTGGGGGTCGCCCCCCGGGTCTTTTCCGAGGACTTTTCCCGGGCCCTGCTCGCCTACCCCTGGCCCGGCAACGTGCGGGAACTCAAAAACACCATGGACGGCGCATTGGCTTTGGCCGGCGGCGACAAGGTGCTGCTGCCCGTGCATCTGCCCCTGCACATCCGGGTCTGCGTCGCCCGCAACCGGGTTTCCGCCCGGGCTGCCGCCGCGACCGCCGCGCCCTGGCCCATGGCCGGAGGACTGCCCCTGGCCGCAAGCCTGCCGCCTTTCCGCGAATTTCGCGACAAGGGCGAGGCCGAGTACCTGCGCGTCCTGACCGGACGTTTCTCCGGCGACATTTCCCGCATGCTCGACGTCTCGGGGCTGTCGCGCTCCAGGCTCTACGCCCTGCTCAAAAAGCACGGCCTGTCGGCCACAGGGACGTAAGGGCCGTCATTTCCGGGCTGTCCGGGCGGGCTTTTTTCACCGCCGGCTAAAGATGGCCCTTCCCCCCGTCGAAAGGAACACCAAGGGACGACACGCGTAACCGACACGGGGTCGGCTGCGTCGTCGCGCCGCCCCGGACGGTGTCCAGGTGAAATACGTCGTGATCCTCATCGGCATCATCGGTCTCGTGACCTACATCTTCGTGGGCGGCCCCAGTGCCGTCACCGGGAGAGAGGAGACGTACACCGATCGCCGCCAGGCCGTCTGGGAAGCCATCTCCGGACTTGAGGCCAGACGCCGCGACATGCTCATCCGGGCCAGCATGGACATGGGCACGGCCTATTCCCCGGTGTCCAAGCTGTCCCGGGGCGGAGCCTACGCCGCCGGCTACCGGGCGGGATTCGGCCAGGGTTACTTCGAAGGCAGCTTTCTGTCCGAAAGCCGCCGCCCAAACCCACTTTTTTTCGCTATTCCAAATCCTTAAGAAGAGGATAAGAGAATGCGAGAGGGGAAACCCTTTTGCAAAGGGTTCTCCCCTCTCGCGCTCTCCCCTTCCCAAAGTTTCTACCGTTACGGATGCCGTACGGCTAACACATTATTATTATTAAAAGTCTTTGGAAGGGGGCTTGGGGGAAACCTTTCTTC